>JBILIX010000046.1:0-10423 GCA_044368835.1 Flavobacteriales bacterium
TTTTACGCAGCGATAGCAAAGGATACAGCGGTTCATGTGCAACTGAATTTTATCGCCGATGTCGATGCGTTCAAACTCACGTCGTGGAAATTCATAGCGAGTGCCCGCCTTACCATTTTCGTAAGCGAGGTTTTGCAAATCACATTCACCTGCTTGGTCGCACACAGGGCAATCGAGCGGATGGTTGATGAGCAGGAACTCCACAACACCTGCGCGTGCTTCAAGCAAATCGGGTGAGGTGAGGTTTTGCACTTCCATACCGTCCATGACGGTTGTGCGGCACGATGCAACAGGCTTCGGCATGGGGCGAGGGTCTTTCTCGCTGCCCTTGCTCACCTTAACGATGCATGTGCGGCAGTAGCCACCGCTGGTCTTTAGCTTGGAATGGTAACACATGGTCGGTGGAACGATGTCGCCACCAATCATGCGTGCAGCTTGAAGAATGGTAGTGCCATCGGGTACTTCAATGCTTATTCCGTCTATTGTAACTTTTGCCATTTCTGTATTATTTCGTTCACTCAACCGGCAGTTGGTGAAGTAGGTTCTAACGGTTGTACTTTGTTCTTGCGAGGGGGTATGTTGAAGCCGATCATAAAATCGATGGCTGCAAATCCGAATTGTTGTGAGGCTCTGTCATCGATGCTCTCATTGCGTGTAACAATGGAGGGCATGTTGATGTAACCGACCTTGCCTTCTCCACGCACATAAAAATGATTGCTGATGAGAAACTCAATGCCACACTTCACATTGGTTCCGAAACCTGCGAGGTGATAGGCGTCGTTGCGCGGATATCCCATCAGTTTGACATTGCTCTTCGGCATCACTGCTCCTATACCGATTCCACCATACATGCTGAATTCTACGAACTTTCCGGTTGGAGTCCAAGGGTAGAATTCTAGTTCCGTCAGGAGATAATTCAACCCATCGGTATGTTCATAGGTAAGGAATTGCGGTGTCAGTTGAACGGAGTTGTCTGATACCATGCTCATGAACGTTTCGTCATCGATGGTGCCGGTGAATGCAGCGGTTTGGTTTTGCACCATTACATATTTCATGTGATCAACACCCACAGTAACTGCAACATGATCATTGATGAAATATCCGAGCTTGATATTGGTTTGGGGAATGGTTACCGTCTTTAAACCGAAGTATGTCTTGGCATCAAAAGGTGTTTGACGATCTTTCGCTTCAACGTTGTGTAGTGTGAAGTTGTAATCATCACCGGTGAAATGAATATCACTTTGCGTGTAAGCTGAGCGGTTCCATCCCCAACCACCAAATACACTGCCTTTGCGATGAAGTGTAGCAGGAGATTGTGCACATGCGCAATCGACAAACATTAGCAATAGAATGATATGGAAGATGGGTTGTTTCAAGGCTTACGCTCCGGCCAGTTGATTGAGGCGGAAATAGTGTTTCACATCTTTAATGCTCTTGCCATTGCGAACGTACTCTTCAAACTCGCTGCGGAAGTGGCGAATGGCACTGGCAACAGGCCAAGAAGCGGCATCGCCCAGCGGACAAATTGTTTTGCCTTCGATTTTGCTTTGGATATCCCACAACAAATCCACATCGGCCAAGGTGCCATTGCCATCGAGAATCTTGTTCAGGATTTTCTCCATCCAACCGGTTCCTTCGCGACATGGTGAACATTGTCCGCAGCTTTCGTGGTGATAGAAGCGTGTGAAGTTCCACAGATTTTTAACGATGCTGGTGTCTTCGTCCATAACGATGAATCCGCCCGAACCAAGCATGGTTCCGCTGGCAAAACCACCATCTGCAAGGCTTTCATACGTCATCAGTCGCGGTTCACCTGCAGCTGTTTTCAATATCAAGTCGGCGGGAAGAATTGGAACGGAAGAACCTCCGGCAACTACTGCCTTCAGTTTTTTACCATTGCGAATGCCTCCACAATATTGTTCTGAATAAATGAATTCTTCAACCGGCACACCCATTTCAATTTCATAAACACCGGGCTTGTTGATGTGACCCGATGCAGAAATGAGCTTCGTTCCTGTGCTTTTGCCAACACCAATCGCAGCATATGCTGCGCCGCCGTCTTTGATGATAGGAACAACTGCAGCAATAGTTTCTACATTGTTTACTACGGTTGGACAGCCATACAAACCTGCTACTGCAGGGAATGGTGGCTTGATGCGTGGATTACCGCGCTTGCCTTCCAGCGACTCTATGAGTGCGGTTTCTTCTCCGCATATGTATGCACCGGCACCCACTTGCACATAGCAATCGTGATCGAAACCGGAGTTCATGATGTTCTTCCCAAGTAGGCCTGCTTCATACGCTTCAGCGATTGCTTGCTCAAGAATGCGTGCTACGTAAAAATATTCGCCGCGTATGTAGATGAAAGAGGTTCGCGCACCCAACGCGTAGCTTGATGCTACCATTCCTTCAATTAGCAAGTGAGGAATGCGCTCCATCAGGTAACGATCTTTGAATGTGCCCGGTTCGCTTTCGTCTGCGTTGCATACTACATAGCGAGGTACACCTGCAGGCTTGGCAATGAAGCCCCACTTCATGCCTGTAGGGAATCCTGCACCACCGCGGCCGCGCAATCCGCTGGCTTTCACTTCTTCGACCACCTGGTCGGGGGTCATTGTTTTCAGCGCTTTCTCGAGCGATGAATAACCGCCATGCTTGCGATATACATCCAGTTTTTGGATGCCTTCAATATGGTCGTTTGCGAGTAATAGTTTGCGTCCCATCAGATGTTGATCATATCGTCTTTAGTGTACACACGGCGTTTGCCTTCTGCTTTCATTTTATCGAGAAGATTATCTACTTTCTCGAACGTGAGGTTTTCATAATAATCGCCTCCGCATTGCAGCATCGGAGCTGTTCCGCAAGAGCCCAAGCATTCCACTGTTTTCAAGGTGAACATGCCATCAGCAGATGTTTCACCTACATGAATGTTCAGCTTTTTCTCGATGTGTCGCACGATGTCTTCAGCACCCAATAGCCAGCAAGAAGAGGTGCGGCACACTTCGATGACGCACTTTCCAACGGGTTTCAAATTGAACATCGAGTAAAATGAAGCCACTTCGTATGCTTCGATGGGTTGAATTTTCAGCAACGCTGAAACGCAATCCATTGCGCCTGGACTCAACCATCCGTCGAACTCGGCTTGCGCCAAATGCAACAATGGAATGAGCGCGCTCTTTTCTTTTCCTTCCGGATATCTTCGAATGATGCGTTGCGCAGTTGCAAGCGTCTCTTCCGAAAATTTATATTCTTTATTGTCAGACATGATGCTGTGTGTGTCGTAAGTTTTTTATGCGTCGAGTTCACCTGCGATAACGTTCATGCTACTCATGGTAAGAATAGCATCGCTGAGCATTCCGCCTTCAATCATCGAAGAATAGGCTTGGTAGTAGATGAAGCACGGGCGACGCATGTGCAATCGATACGGAGTGCGTCCGCCGTCGCTGATAAGGTAATATCCCAATTCACCATTGCCGCCTTCTACAGCATGATACACCTCTCCTTTCGGAACATCCGTTTCACCCATTACAATTTTGAATTGGTAAATGAGCGCTTCCATTTTGCTGTAAACATCTTCCTTGGGTGGCAAGTAAAACTCGGGTACTTCTGCATGGTATTGGCCATCGGGCATATTCTTGATGGCCTGTTCGATGATGCGCATGCTTTGCCACATCTCTTCCATACGTACCATGTAACGGTCGTAGGTATCACCGTTGGTTCCAACAGGAATAATGAAATCGAAATCCTCGTAAGAAGAATACGGACTCATTACACGCACATCGTAATCGACACCTGCTGCGCGCAGGTTGGGGCCGGTGAAGCTGTATGCTAGTGCATTTTCTGCGCTGATGGCTCCGCAGTTGATGGTGCGGTCCATGAAGATGCGGTTGCGGGTTACGAGCTTATCGAACTCTGAAAGTGCCTTTGGAAACTCTTTCAAGAATGCATGAATGCGATTCCACGCTTTCTCGTTGAAGTCGCGCTCCATACCGCCTATACGGCCAATATTGGTGGTAAGGCGAGCGCCGCATATCTCTTCGAAAATCTCGTAGATTTTTTCGCGCCATTGGAATAGATAGAGGAAGCCGGTCATAGCTCCGGTATCAACGGCAATTACCGTATCACAAACAATGTGATCGGCAATGCGCGAAAGTTCCATGATAATTACGCGCAGGTATTGCGCGCGTTTGGGTACTTCGCATCCGATCAACTTCTCAACCGTCATGTGCCAACCCATATTGTTGATAGGCGATGAGCAGTAGTTGAGACGGTCGGTGATGGGCGTTATCTGATTGTAGGGCCTGCGCTCAGCAAGCTTTTCGAACGCGCGGTGAATGTAGCCAATGGTGGGTTCTGCCTTCACGATGATTTCTCCATCCATGGTGAGGATGTTTTGAAAGATACCGTGTGTAGCAGGGTGTGTAGGACCAAGATTGAGAATGGAGTAATCCTTCTGATCTGTAACCTGCGAAGCAGTCGCAAAGGTTTGTCCGATGTTTCCTGAAGTTCCTTTCATGATCTTATCGTCCGAAGTATTTATCTTGTTTGTCGTCGCGGCCGGCGTCTTCCAGTGCGTATTCTTTTCGCAACGGGTGGTAGTTCATTTCATCCATGTTGAGGATGCGGCGCAAGTCGGGGTGGCCGGTAAAACGGAAACCATAGAAGTCGAATGCTTCACGTTCCATCCAGTTGGCGCCAAGCCAGAGGTCGGTGGCTGTGGGCACATTCAGGTCGTTGGTGGCCATGAATGTTTTGATGCGCACACGCCAGTTCTTTTGCATGTTGTGGAGTTGATACACAAGTGCAAATTCTTGTCCTGCGTTGTCAGGATAGTGCACTCCGCACATTGTAGTGAGGAAGGTGAACTCGAATTCGTTGTGATTTTTCAAGAACTCCAACACATCGTGAATACGACTTTTCGCAACTGAGAACACAGGGAAATCGTAATCGATTTGTGAGCCGGTTATGTCGTTTTCGAACGATTGGATGAGTGCATCTTTTATCTGGTTATGCAACTCAACGGTTGCGGGCGATGCCGATGGATGTATTTCGTGATGCATTATTCTAGACCGTATTTGGCGAGCATGGCTTTGTATTCGGGTGAGGTGCGGCGAGAGCGGCCTTCGTTTTTGGCAAGCTCTTGAATTTTCATAATGCCGTCGAGCACTTGCTCTGGGCGAGGCGGGCAACCCGGAATGTAAACGTCGACCGGAATGATGCGGTCAATTCCTTGCAGCACGGAGTACGTATCGAAAATACCACCGCTGCTTGCGCAGGCACCCATGCTGAGCACCCACTTCGGCTCGGCCATTTGTTCATAGACCTGGCGCAGAATAGGAGCCATTTTCTTCGAGATGGTACCCATAACCATAAGCAAATCGGCCTGGCGCGGTGAGAAGCTTAAGCGCTCCATTCCGAAACGAGAAAGATCGTAGTGCGATGCCATGGTTGCCATGAACTCGATGCCGCAACAGGAAGTGGCAAAGGGCAAAGGCCAAAGTGAATTGGCACGAGCCAAACCTACCGCTTTGTCGAGGCTGGTTGCGAAAAAACCTTGGCCTTCCAAGCCTTCCGGTTTGTATTCGCTTTTGATATCAACGTTGGTTGTCATTTCGTGAAAAAAGAGGTTGAGGAACTAGTTGAAAATTCGCTTGCTGCGAGCGTGTTATTCCCACTTCAAAGCACCGCGTCGGATGATGTAAATCAAACCGACAATCATGAGGGCCATGAATGAGAACATCTCAAGTAAACCAAACACTCCGAGCTCTTTGAAGTTCACAGCCCACGGGTACATGAAAATAACCTCAACGTCGAAGAGAACGAAGAGAATAGCTACTAGGAAATACTTGATGGAAAAAGGCGAGCGGGCATTTCCCTGAACCTCAACACCGCACTCAAACGGATCACTTTTCACTTGTGTTTTTCGTTTGGGGCCGAGAAAGTGAGTAGCCAGCATGGTGGTTACCACGAAGCCCAATGCAATTACAGCCATCGCGATGATGGGCAGGTATTGCGAGGCAAGGGAAGGGGTAGATTCCATAGAGTCCTTGAGCGGTTTTTTGAATTGGCGGTAAAATTAATCGTATGCCTAGGAAATAAAGACTAAACAGCCGAATTTTTTCCGAGTTCAAATAAGCTAGATCCGAGGCAATTACTGCTTGGTGTGGGTGAGCTTGAAACCCACGTCAGAAATGCCTTTCAGTTCATTCACACGCATGCCGTGCCGAATGTCAATTTTGTAACGGCCTCCCAATGGAAACTGTTTGGCTCGCTGATAGAGAAACTCGTGGTCGAAAAGGTTGGCGGTGGGCTCTCCGAGCCATTGCCCTTGTTCGTTGGCTAGCATGCATTCCACGGTGTCTATCGACTTTTTGCCATTGGGGAATTCCATTTCAACGTAAAAGAAGATATTGCTGAATGCATAATCCTCGCGGTTGCGCACATCAAGGTAAAAGTTGTGCAGTTGAATGGTGTCGTTCGTTTCGAATTCGAAATGAACAGGCTCAACAGCGCTCCACCCTTGCGGGTTGATGGGTTGGTTGCTCTCGAATTCACTAGGCGAATCGCAAGATACCAAGCACGTTGCGGTAATTATGAGTATCCCTATACTTCTCATGCGGGTGGATTGTTCGGCGCAGGATTTCCTCCGGCTTCATTGCCTTTAGGTCCGCGGTTGCGGGGGTGTCTGCGTCCGCCTCCACCGCGATTGTCGCGATTTCCTTTTGGCTCGTTATTGCCTCCGGTAGTAGGATTTCCGGGTTGTGTAGGGTTCTTCGGTTCTCTCTGCGGACGATCACCTCGCGGAGCATTGCCTTCGCGTGCAGGCCCTTGATTGGGACGTTGCGGACGATCTTGACGCGGTCCTTGCTCACGGCGCTCAGGGCGCGGCCCTTGTTCACGGCGCTCAGGTCGTGGCCCGCGTTCATTGCGTTGAGCGGGTGCTCCTTGGTTTTGCTCGCCTTCCGGGCGTGGAGGTCTATTGCCTCTGTCTTGCGGGCCGCGCCCGTCGTTTTTGCGACCACGGTTGCGGCCGCCGCGCGACTGAGTGCGGGTTTTATCGAATCGGGTGAGGCTATCTTGCCCAACCACTTCAGCAAAGTCGGTGTCCTTTTCTACCGTTTCTTCAATCAGGAATTGGTCGATGTCTTCAATCTCAATCCCCTTTTTGTTTTTCTCGATGATTTCTTTCACCGAGTCGATGCTCATGGGGAACGGCGGTTCGCCTGGCTGACCTTCGTAGGTGAAGAACATAACACGCTGAAAAATATCGGTCTTGAAATGCGATGCCGTACCCTTTGGCAATCGCAGTCGCGTGTTGACAGACGGGAAGTCACGAAGCGCTTCAACATATTGATCCAGCTCAAAGTTGAGGCAGCATTTCAACTTGCCACATTGCCCTGCCAGTTTCGTTGGGTTGAGCGACAATTGCTGATAGCGCGCTGCACTGGTGCTTACTGCGCGAAAATCGGTAAGCCAGCTGGAACAGCAAAGCTCACGGCCACAGCTGCCAATACCGCCCAGGCGGCCGGCCTCGTAGCGATAACCGATTTGGCGCATGTCAATGCGTACACGAAATTCTTCCGCATACCTTTTTATCAGCTCGCGGAAGTCAACCCTGTCGTCGGCTGTATAGAAGAAGGTGGCCTTGGTTTTATCGCCTTGATACTCCACGTCGCTCAGCTTCATTTCCAGTCGCAAATCGTGCGCGATGGTGCGTGCACGCATCATCGTATTCTGCTCGAGTTTGCGACCATCTTGCCAGCGGTTAATGTCATCTTCGGTTGCTTTTCGAAGTACTTTCTTAACCTCGTAGTTGTCTTTGGTGTCTTTGCGTTTCATCTGTATTTTAACCAACTCACCCGTAAGGCTAACCACCCCTACATCGAAACCCGGTGAAACGTCGACGCAAACCACATCCCCTGCATAGAGCTCCAGGCTGCCTGCATTGCGATAGAAACCTTTACGACTGTTTTTAAAGCGCACTTCTATAATGTCGAATGGTTTCTGGCCTTGAGGCAATTCCATGCCGGCCAACCAATCGAACACATCTAACTTGTTGCACCCGTAGGTGCCGCACGCGCCATTATTTTTACATCCTCCGGGAAGCCCATTGGCACCGGAAGAACAACTTGAACATCCCATAAATAATCAAAGTATGACGGCCGCTAGTGGTCCGTCGTGTTTGTTTCAACTGCACCAATCCATTCACACTTGGCGAATGGCTTCTTCATACAGGTTCAAAAATACGGAGGAAAAACAATTAACCGGGATAGATGAGCGCATTTGCCAACATCGCCTGTTCAAATGCGGCTGCTTCAGGCCTCTGCCTTGCGTGTGAGCAAATAGTGAAGCTTGAAAGACAAATCGGTGAGTACCAATTTGGTGTATGCATTGCGCGAGACATCGTGAAAGGCTTCCGTTATTTCTTCCATGAGCTCTTCCGCGTTGAGGTCGTTTATGAATGGAGCGAACTTATCTGAAAAGCTTTTTTCCGAATGGTTTAGCCTCACAAAGTCGGCTCCGGTATAGTTGAGTATGAGGTTTTGCCTTACTTGATCCAAGGCGTAGGTCAGAAAGTGTTTTTGATCTTCTCGATTGAGTTTGTGCATTTCATCGGACCAGCGAATAATGCCGGGCACATCTTTCTTATAACACATGCGCATCCAATGCTGGAATTGGATGGCGTAGTTCTCATCCGGATTTTTGGAATGTAGCAACTGCAATGCTTTGTTCCAATCGCCGTGAGCAAAGTGAGCAATCTCTTGTGCCTTTTCACTCGAAGAGCCAAGGTTCATAAGGGATTGCAGAATAGCGCCATCATCCACCTTCGGCACATAAACAACTTGAACGCGTGATAGAATTGTTTGCAAGATGTTTTCGAGACTATTTGCTACGAAAAGGAAAATCGTTTTTTCAGGCGGCTCTTCCACAATCTTCAAAAGCTTGTTGGCAGTGTCGGTCTTCAGGTATTCGGCCATCCAAATAACCTGAAACTTGTAGCCGCCTTCATAGCTTTTCAGGGTGAGATGTTTGATGATGTTGGCCGCCTCATACACCGACATGATGAGTTGCTTGTTGTCTTCCGTTATTTCATTACGCCATTCGTCGACAGTGGTGTAGGGCGATTGCTTTAAGTGATTGCGCCATGCAGCAATCCAATCATTGCACGTGGTCTTTTCGCTGCCCTCACTCTTATTAAAGAACGGAAACGTGTAGTGCAAATCGGCAAATTGATGCTGATCTATTTTTTTACAGGTGGGGCATACGCCGCAGGAATCGTGTTCTGTGCGGTCGGGGCATGCTATATATTGGGCAAACGCCAAAGCCAACGCTAGGTTGCCGCTTCCTTCAGGTCCCAAAAACATGAGGGCATGCGCTATGCGGCCTTCGCGAAAGGATGCGGTAAGTCGCTCCTTTAGGGCTGATTGTCCTATGACCTGGGAAAACTGCATGGTAATTTGAGTGAGCGAAAATACAACAGAGCGACGGCCTCAATGGAAAACGGCATGCAGAACGTCGAGCGATTTGATTTCGCGCAGGTTATCCAAATGGAGTTTTAAGTAAGTGACAAGAGCGTGCAATAGTTCTTTGCGAATGGTGCTATGCAGCTCCATTTGTTGGGCCTGCGGCCATTCCAGGTCGAGCAGCTGAAATAAGGTCGATGATGCTGGATGCTCTAGGTAGTTCGGATGCGTTGGCCGCGCTTGAGTGAAACGTGCCTGTTGCAAATCGAAATAGTGCCCTTCGCTTTTTGTAGGATAAAAACCATAATGCCTCGTTACTTCAATAAGCCACCACAGATGGAAGTTTTTTGCGTCGATGGCATCATCAAGGAGTAGAATGGAGTTTTTTAGGAAATAAAAGAGGTTATCGTTGGCATAATCATCGGCCAAGGTCTTGGCGAGTACCTCGTCCATGAAAAGAGTCATAGCCATTTTTACGGGGTCGGTCGCAAGATTGTGGAGCGGCGACGCCAAACGCGGTGATTTAATCGAAAGAAACTTGCTAACCTCCTGATAGTCAGTCTCGAATTCGAGGATTCTGAGCGGCTGAAATAAATGTTGGGTGGCGTTACCGGGTTTTTTGGAGCTGCGAACCATGCACGCCTTGAAACCGATGTTGTGGCATAGTATCTTGATAATGAGCTTGCTATCGCTGTATCGGATGGTTTGTATTACAATGCCTTGCGCGGTGAGATTCATTTGCTTGTTACAATTCACACATAAAGGTTTAAATCTCTGAATCTGCTGTTGATTCTTTTGACCAAATGCCATGACTTTTGGAATCGAGTCACACGATACTTTCGCTGCGGTAAAAGTAAAGCGTTCGATTCTATTCGGCATGATTGAAACTCGGTGATTAATTATTCACCCTCTTCTATAGAGTAAAGAAAACATCACCCAAGGTGATGTTTGTTTAAAGT
>JBILIX010000324.1:0-3112 GCA_044368835.1 Flavobacteriales bacterium
TGCATGGAATCATCTATGACATTGAGGGTGATGCTGCTTCGAATGTTCAGTTCTTTCTGACCGATAGTACGAACCACTTCCTCCGAGGTGCGCTCTATTTTTTCAATTCACCCAATCCCGACTCCATTCAGCCTGTGCTTGAATTCGTGAGAGCAGACATCGATAGGCTTGCGCAAACCCTTCAGTGGCGTTGATTAGCGGGCTATCCAGCGCACGAAAAGCACAATCAGGCAAATCAAGAACATGATAATTGAGATCTTGTTGATGCCGTGCATGAAGCGCAGGTTCAAATCGACCTTTTCGCGCTTGAAGAGATTGCGTGGGTCGAGGTAGTAAAGGATTTTCTTGAGGAGCATATACAAATGTAAGGTGTGATTAGTTGCACACGGCAATCATCGAGATCTCCACTTTGCAGCTTTTGGGTAAACAAGCCACTTGAACGGTTTCGCGCGCAGGAAATTCACCGGTGAAGTAGCGTGCATACACGGAGTTTACTTTCGGGAAGTCGCTCATGTCGGCAAGGAAAATGGAAGTCTTTACTACTGCTGAAAAATCGATGCCGGCTGCTTGTAAAACGGCTTGCATGTTTTGCATGACAAGCTCTGTTTCCGCTTCCACATCGAGCGGAGTATATTCCTGCGTTGCAGGATTGATAGCTATTTGTCCGCTGGTGTAGAGCATGCCATTTGCTTTCACCGCCTGTGAATACGGACCTATTGGAAGGGGAGCGAGTTCGGTTTGGATGATGTGTTTCATGCGAGCAAGGTAAATGTGTTTTAACCGCAAAGGCGCAAAGAATGCAAAGAGATTTTTTCTTTGCTTCTCTACGGTTAGTTTTTTTCACCGCAAAGGCGCAAAGTCCGCCATGAAAAAACTCTGCATTCTCTGCTCCTCTGCGGTTAAATCAAAAAAAGGGGCGCCCTTCGCGACCCTCCATTTCACAATTTCACTGCTTCACCATTTCACCATTAAACTATGTGAATCACCCAGCGTGAATCCCCGAACGTCTTACTTTTGGCCTATGACCAAGATTCGAATTTTTACACTGTTAGTTGCAGTACTTGGATTGATGGCCTTCGCTCCGGCGCCGCCATCCTACAAGCTTGCGGTGCTGAAATATAAAGGAGGTGGCGACTATTATTCCAATCCTACCAGCGTGCCCAATCTCGTCGATTTTGTCAATCGAAATCTTTCTACGAACATTGATAAGGATGTGCCTTATATCGAGGTGGGCAATCCGGAAATCATCAACTTTCCGTTTGTGCACATGACAGGGCACGGCAATGTTGTGTTCAGTCCGTCGGATGCCACTAATCTGCGCACTTACCTGATGGGTGGCGGTTTTCTGCACATCTCCGACAACTTCGGTATGGACAAGTTTGTGCGCAAGGAAATGAAGAAGGTTTTTCCGGAACTTGAGTTTATTGAGCTTCCATTCAGTCATCCGATTTATCACCAGACGTACGACTTCCCGAACGGCTTGCCGAAAATTCACGAGCACGAGAAGAAAGCGCCGCAGGGATTTGGTCTGCTTTGGGAAGGAAGGCTTGTATGCTTCTATGACTATGAGTGCGACCTTGGAGATGGTTGGGAAGACTTCGAAGTACACAAAGACTCCGATGAAGCGCGTACCAAGGCGCTGAAGATGGGCGCGAATATTCTGCAGTACGTGATGATGGGGGCGGAGGATTGATTTTTTTAACCGCTTTTTTCTAACCGCAAAGGCGCAAAGAACGCAGAGAAAAAATCTTTGCTTTCTTTACGCCTCTGCGGTTAAATATCATACACACCAGAGCTCATTCCCTTGAAAAAATTCGCCGGTTTATCCTTCAGTGAACTCAAGTCGTTTCTCGACGAGAAGTACGACCAGTTCAATGTGTCGGCTTTTATTGATGATGACCCCGTGTCTATTCCGCATCGATATACAAGTAAGCCCGATATAGAGATTGCCGCATTCTTAACGGCTACCATCAGCTGGGGCAACCGCAAGGCTATTCTTAAGAGCGCTAACCGCATGATGGAGTTGATGGACAATACTCCTTATGACTTCGTGATGAATTTCTCGCCGCGCGATGCCAGGGCTCTGAAGGGTTTTGTCCATCGCACATTCAACGCCGAAGACCTTGCTGATTTTACTCGGGCCTTAAAAAGTCTTTACGAAGAGCACACATCGATGGAGCATTTTTTCGCTGAAGCCATCGCATTGCATGGCACTACGTCTCCCGCAATTTCCGCTTTCAAGCAACGGTTCTTCAGTATTCCTCATGCTGCGCGCGCAGAGAAGCATGTATCTGATCCGCTCGCGGGCTCTTCGGCCAAACGCATCAATATGTTCTTGCGTTGGATGGTGCGGAAGGATAAGAACGCGGTTGATTTGGGAATCTGGAAAAACATTGCACCTGCCCATTTATCTATTCCACTCGATGTGCATTCGGGTAATGTGGCGCGCCAATTGGGCATGCTCACTCGCAAGCAAAACGATGCGCGCGCGGTGGAAGAACTCGATACGGTATTGCGTAAACTAGACCCCACCGATCCCGTGAAGTATGATTATGCGTTGTTTGGGTTGGGGGCTATTGAGAAATGGTAGTTACAACCCATACCGATTCTCTTCTATCACCTTCGCCGCCACTTTTCTGCGCGCGTCCTTTACATTGAATGGTTCTGTCTTCGTGAAGCGGCGCAAGCCCATCAGCATCATCCGCAGTTCATCGCCTGTGCCGAAGGCGAGGAGCGCTTCTTTGCCTGCTGCTGATATGTTCTCGGCTGAATCGTAGCAATGCACTTTCAGCATTTCTTCTTGCAACTCGGTGTTTACACCTTTTTTGTTCAACTTCTCAACGCGCAACAACATCGACTCGGTGGTATAGGTGGCGATGATCATATCGGCAACATGCATGAGCACTTCTTGTTCCTTCTCAAGCTGCATCATCAGCTTTTGAACCGCCGCACCGGCTACAAGCAATACCGCTTTCTTGAACTGCGCCACGTATTTATGGCATTGCTCGAATGTGTTTGAAGGTGCTTCATCGAAATCGGGAATAGCCATGAATTCGTTGGCCACATTCATGGCGGGTGTCATCAAATCGAGTTCGCCTTTCATCGCTTTTTT
>JBILIX010000325.1:0-3111 GCA_044368835.1 Flavobacteriales bacterium
TAGCCCCCGTGCAAATCCAATCGGCATGAAAGAGAGTATTCTTCATTTCTTCGAACAGTTAGACCCCGTAACAGGCGCTCTCATTGCGACCACCTTCACGTGGCTTGTGACGGCAGCAGGCGCAGGATTGGTTTTTTTCTTCAATACGATGCGTCGCTCTGTGCTCGATGGCATGCTTGGCTTCACCGGTGGCGTTATGATTGCGGCCAGCTTCTGGTCGTTGCTTGCTCCCGCCATCGACATGAGCCCTGGTGAGGGTTTCGTGAAAGCCATGCCGGCAGCCGTAGGCTTCGCAATGGGTGCATTGTTTTTGTTTGGACTCGACAAAATACTACCTCACCTACACCTCAATTTCCCTGAGGATAAGGCAGAAGGCGTAAAGACTAAATGGCACAGCACCATGCTGCTCGTGCTAGCCATTACTCTTCACAACATCCCGGAGGGCTTGGCTGTAGGAGTTTTGTTTGGAGGTGTAGCGGCAGGCATTCCGGAGGCATCCATTAGTGGTGCTGTGGCACTGGCAATAGGAATTGGGTTGCAAAACTTTCCCGAAGGTCTTGCCGTTTCGATGCCACTGCGCAGACAAGGCCTCAGTAAATTCAAGAGTTTTTGGTATGGTCAGTTGTCGGCCATCGTTGAGCCCATCGCAGGTGTTGCCGGAGCGTTGCTGGTTATGCAGCTTCAACCCATACTCCCCTACGCACTTGCATTTGCCGCAGGCGCTATGATTTACGTAGTGGTTGAGGAAGTAATTCCGGAAACACAGCAAGACAAATTCACCGACGTTGCCACCCTAGGCTTCATCGGAGGGTTTTTGGTGATGATGCTGCTCGATGTCGGATTAGGTTGACGGTATCAACTCCTCAGCCAACTTCACAAAATCAACTCCATCGAAATTCCCGGATGTCATGAGCAGCAGATTGGCATTCTGCCACGACTGCGACTTTAGTTCCTGCATGAGTTCGTTCGAGTTGGTATATACCTCCACGTTCTCGGATGCAAAAGCATCCTTTACCTGCTGCGGCGAAATGGGCGGCAACTTTTTATGCTCGATGGTATGCGGATTAAAATAAACATACGCTTTATCGGCAGCCTTCATGGAGTCTTTGTATTCACCCAGAAAATTGGCATTCAAACTCGAAAACGTGTGCAGCTCCATACAGGCTACTAAACGCCTGCCCGTGAACTGTGCTTTAAACGCGGAAGTAGTAGCCTTCAACTTGGAAGGCGAATGTGCAAAATCCTTGTAGATTACAGAGTCCGCAGTTTCCTTCACGGGTTCGAGGCGACGAGCCGCACCTTTGAAGGATTTCATCGCCTCATAGAAATCAGCATCGCTCACACCCATCAACCGACACACTTCCATGGCTCCTTGCAGATTTTGCAAGTTGTGTTCACCGAAAATTATGAGCGGCACTTCGCCAGCCGGTGTTGTGAGGTAGGTAACGCCGTCGCGAACCACATGCGGATGAACAACGTATGGAATTTTCTTGAAATCGCCGCCGTGTAATTCGCTGATTCGCTTCACTTCAGCGTCCAACGAGCAATACACCAAAGCACCCGACGGACTAATCTTATCGAGGAAAATTTCAAACTGATGAACATAATTTTCAAAGGTTGGAAACACATTGATGTGATCCCAAGCAATGCCCGTCAACAAGGCAATATCCGGATGATACAAATGAAACTTCGGACGCAAATCGGTGGGCGACGACAAATATTCATCGCCTTCGATTACAGCAAAACGAGCATTTTCTGTGAATCGAACCATGCAATCGAAGCCCTCGAGTTGAGCACCTACCAAAAAGTCGCATTCCAGGTTGCAATGCTTGGCCACGTGCAAAATCATGGCGGTTGTGGTGGTTTTGCCGTGGCTACCGCCTATTACCACTCGGGTTTTATTTTTCGTTTGTTCGTAGATGTATTCGGGATACGAGAAAATGCGCAAGCCCAATTCCTGCGCTCGCAGCAACTCCGGATTATCCTTGCGGGCATGCATGCCCACGATGACGCCATCCAAATCGGCTGTGATTTTTTCGGGGAACCAACCTTCTTCGAGAGGCAATAATCCACGCTTGCTTAAGCGCGATTTACTCGGCTCGAATATCTCATCATCGCTGCCCGTAACAGCGATACCCTTCTCATGCAGGGCAATGGCCATGTTGTGCATGGCGCTTCCGCCAATGGCAATTAAGTGAACTTTCATATGCTAACTATTTCGATTGAAAATTGGTGACATACTCTCCTAGCTCGGCGTCTATGACGCCTGTTTATGAGCCTGCACCTGTTGAATGTTTCGCGTAAAAAAAACACCCCATGCTACATTCGTCCGTAATCTCGTGTACACATGTCACCGAAAGCAGAAGAAATAGCTCGCTCCGCAAAATCGGGCGTAGGACCGGAAGTGCTCATGCACGTAGGCGATCGCAAAGACACCCCTGTGAGTGTGCGACTCATCGATTATGATCAGGCCGAAGTGCGCGAAAAGCACATGATGAACATTTCAGAATGCGCTACCTATGTGCATTCAGAAACAGTCAGTTGGTTTGATATCGACGGCATACACGACCCAACAGTCACGGAAGCGATTGGGAAAGAGTTCGGCATACACATGCTTGTGCTGGAAGACATCATGAACAGCACAAGTCGACCGAAGATTGAAATTTTCGATGACTACGTATTTGTTACATTGAAGATGTTGGAATTCGACCAGCGCACCTCGGCATTGAATATCGAACAGTTATCGTTGATTCTATCCGATAAATACTTGCTCATGTTTCAGGAGCGGCCAGGCGACAGCTTCAACACCATTCGCGAGCGCATACGCACTTCGAAAGGAAAAGTGAGAAGTAAGAATGCGTATTACCTCGCGTACATGATACTGGACGTTGTGATTGACAACTACATCATAGTGAGCGAACAATTTGCGCGGCACTTAGAACGTATCGAAAGCATGGTGTTGCGCAAGCCCAATGAGCGAACCATGCAGAGTATATTGGCTGTGCGCAAAGAGTTACTCGATTTCAAACGCAACATAGACCCGCTCAAGGAAGCCATCAACACCATGATACGCGAGCTCGACGATGACATGGCTAAGTATTATCGTGATTT
>JBILIX010000326.1:0-3095 GCA_044368835.1 Flavobacteriales bacterium
GGTTGCATATATTGGATATGAAGCGCAAACACTGGATGTAACGAATGTCGATTCAAGGATGGTGATCAAGCTAATTGCAAATGACCAACTTCTTCAAGATGTAAACGTCGTAAGCGATCGAATTCTTGAAAAGCAGAAACGCAATCCCCTCACCGTTGAAAGCATGGATGCCATTGCCATAAAGGAAGTGCCCACCGGTAATTTTTATGAGGGCCTTGCTGCGTTGAAGGGAGTCGATATCGCCTCAGCAAGCCTTGGCTTCCGCATTATCAATACACGCGGCTTCAATAGCACTTCGCCTGTGCGCGTTTTGCAGATCATTGATGGCGTTGACAACCAATCACCGGGATTGAATTTTTCGCTTGGTAACTTTTTGGGCGCTCCGGATCTTGATGTGAAAAGTGTGGAGATCGTCCAAGGTGCAAGCAGTGCCTATTATGGTCCGGGTGCCTTCAACGGTGTTATAAGTATGGAAACGAAGAACCCGTTCCTAACGCCGGGGCTATCAGCCAATTTAAAAGTGGGCGAACGCAGCATGTTTCAACCCAGTGTGCGTTGGGCTGATGTGTTTCGCAACAGCGACGATCACCCATGGTTTGCATATAAGTTAAACGTGCTCTACCTAACCGCACAAGATTGGGAAGCGACCAACTACTCACCGATATACGGGGTGTCGGATGGTGCCGGCAACCCGGGCCGCTTTGATGCCGTGAACATCTACGGCGATGAATACTTCGGTGCCAACGATTACTCAACGGCTTCTCCTTCCTCACAACAATACAGAGGCATTGGAACTTTCTATCGAACTGGCTACCGCGAGGAAGATTTGGTCGACTACAATACTGAAAATTTGAAGGTAAGTGCTGCCGCGCATTTCCGCCTAAAACCTGAGCTCGAATTCGAATCGCCTGAACTCATTCTTCAGTCGAATATCGGGCAAGGCACTACGGTGTATCAGGGCGACAACCGATTCAGCTTGCGTAATATTCTCTTTTATCAGAATCGCATTGAACTGCGAAAAAACAACACCTACTTCCTCAGGGTTTATGCAACCCATGAAAATGCCGGCGATAGCTACGACCCGTATTTCACAGCTAAGCGACTGCAGGAGGATGCCCGATCAAACGAGGACTGGGCTTCTGTCTACATAAAGTACTGGCAGCAAAAGGTGATTCCGCGCATGAATGCACTCGGTTACCCCGAATTGCAGTTGAACCCCGACTGGCCTGGGCCTGTTGTGGATCCCTATTATTTGCAATTCTATCTGCCTTACAGCAATGAGGAATGGATGGCCACATATCAAGACTCACTTTCTCAGTGGCATCGTTGGGTCGAAAACCTGACAAATAGCGGAAACGCGGGAATTCCCACGGACACCATCGGATATTATGTGCCCGGTACAAGTCAATTTGATAACGCATTCAATCGAATAACGTCTGCAAAAAATAACGAGGGTGAGCAAGGAACGAAATTCTACGATCGTTCGGCATTGTATCAGGTGCAGGGCGAGTATCAGTGGTCATTTGTAAAGCTCGATGAGTTGCGAGCTGGTTTTAGCGCTCGCTTATACACACCGGATTCCGATGGAACTATTTTTATTGATACGCTTTCGCAGGTTATAACCGGCAATGCCACTAGCGGTTATGACACCACCTACACGAAAAATAAATTCACCAACCATCAGTATGGGTTTTATGTCGGGGCCGAGAAGAAATTCAGTGATAAGTGGGTAGCGAGCGCCACCATCCGTGCCGACAAGAATCAGAATTTTGATGCTGTTCTTTCACCGGCCGCGTCTTTGGTATACTCTCCACGCGCCAATCATTTTCTGCGCGCTTCCTTCACGAGTGCTGTGCGCAATCCTACCCTTACCGACCAATACCTTAATTTGAACGTAGGTCCGGCTACGTTGCGTGGCAATCTGGATGGGGTAGATAGTCTTATTACACTGCAGTCATTCGGTGAATGGCGCGACACCCAAAAGACATCATCTCTTGATTATTATAACATCGATCCAATTCGTCCTGAACAAGCTCAGTCATTCGAAATCGGTTACAGAGCCACTCTTGGCGAACGTGTTTTTCTGGATGTGTCTGCCTTCACCACGTTCTACAAGCACTTTATTGGTTATCGAATAGGAATAGACGCTCCTTTCGATACGAACGGCCAAATCCAAAACCTATCACAAATAAGGGTGTATCGCTATGCGGCCAATAGCACCAACGAAGTAACCACGCAAGGTGCCAACATCGGAGTGAACTACTATTACTGGAAGCAGCACGCGTTTGCATTCAACTATTCCTACAATAAACTGGCGAAAAAGGTGGACGACGATCCGATAATTCCGGCATTCAACACACCGCTGCACAAGTTCAATATCGGGTTGAATGGTCGTGAATTGTGGCCCAACAACGCCGGTAACACGTGGGGATATGCTGTTAACTACAAATGGGTCGATGAATACTTCTGGGAAGGTTCGCCTCAATTTACAGGACCGGTGCCGGGTTTTGCAGTGCTGGATGCACAAGTGAATTATACGCTCAAAAAATCGTCGATCAATTTCAAACTGGGGTGTTCGAATGTGCTTAATAATTTGCACATCGAGGCCTATGGCGGCCCGCTCATTGGAAGAATGGCTTTCGCTGCGATTCAGTACGAATGGGCAAAAAAGTAATTTGCTGATTGTGATGTTTATAAGTCTAGGTTAATCCTTTTCAGGTTACGAGGTTTTTTGTAGATTGCCGTGCAATTTGACAAACAATTAATCTTTTAACCATGAACAAAATTTCTACATGTTTGATGGCCTTGGCCATGTTAGTGTATTCGGGTTCATCGGCTCAGCGTTACCTTACGGAGGTTTTCACTGATGTTGATGTTCAATCGGATATCCCGTATGGCGTTAATGCCACAGTGATTCTCTACGCACAGTTGGGTCAGGCTGTTCCTCAGCCACTCGTAATGGATATTTATTCTCCTTCGGGCGATACCGAAACCAACCGTCCTGTGATTTTGTATTTCCACACCGGTAACTTCTTGCCAACTCCGCAGAACGGCAGCCCTAGTGGCACCAAGACCGACTTAAACGTAGTTGAAAT
>JBILIX010000328.1:0-3070 GCA_044368835.1 Flavobacteriales bacterium
CAAGCCACTGCAAGCTCCACGCTCCCAGAACGGCACCTACCACCGAAGCAACACCAAAGCTGCGTATGGTGGGCCAATGAGCGTGCTTGCCGACGAGAAACAGCTTAAAGATGTTGTTGGCCATGTGTACGACCGCCGTAGCAGCCACCGCAATCTGCGCCGGAAAAAACAACATAAAAGCAGGCAGCAACAACGTACCCAATCCAAAACCACAAAAGAAACTCAGAAAGGCACCGCCCAATGCCGCAACCAAAACAGCGAAATAGGATAACATCGTACGAATTTAAAGACCAACGAGAATAACTAAGTTATAGGTGATAGGTGATAGGTGATAGGTGATAGGTGCTGATGCGCGAACCTATCACCTATCACCTATCACCTATCACCTATCACCTATTACCTATTACCTGTTACCTATTTTCTACTCCGCGTATTTACCGCATGTTTCTATGACGCGCTCGCCCACTGTGATGATGCATGAATGCGTACCACCTTCGCAGTTTGCCGGAGCAATTACCAGATTGCCATCGTTGCTCTTCAGCTTCACTTCGCCGGTCGATGCATTTTGCTTTCCATCGACTACAAGAGGTTCTTTCTTCATGGTGAGTTCAGCAGCTACACCGTCGACAATGTACTTCACGGTGTAGGTGCCCTCCACGTTGGAGATGATCTCAACCGAGGGCCCTGTGCCCTGCTTTGCAGTTGCGAAAAAGGCTTGCGGACTGTTGTCGACTTGCTGCACAACTTGAACGTCGGTCGGAGCGGGCTCCATCTTTTTTTCACCACCGTTATTGCAAGCGCCCAATAGAAGCGCGATTGGAAGAATGTATTTTTTCATAGTTTAATCAGTTACACGACTTAAAAATTTCGTTTCCGGCGAAGAAAAAAACAGCCAGCCATACCAGCCCTTTCAAGAGAAAAAAGAAAAAGCCCAACCAACCAAGTCGCTTTAACCACTTGCGGAATGTTTTTTCCTCGTTTTGTTCACGCATATATTCTGTGCAAATTACACCGTCTACTACAACACACCCTGCAACACCGAAAATCTATAAACAACTCCATTTTAATGAAAAAAGCCGCTTAGCGCGGCCTTTCAATATCCTATTCAAATGCTATGCTCATACCATGGCATGCGAAACAACCTTGTATTTTTCATTGAACACTTCCCAGTTCCAAAGGAAGTTTTTCATCAGGTCATCGAGGTTCTTCAAGAAAATAGGATTGGGTGTTTTCATTTGCTTGAAATATTCCTCCTGAAACTCGACGAGGTTGTATTTCAAAAATACGCCCTTCGACATTGCATAGATCATGTTTTTCGAAGGATGGTTGGCGCGTGCCATTGCATCCTTGTACTCTTTCACTTTCATCGAAAACTCCGTAGTCGTCATATCGAAAGCAGGGGCCAACTTTGTTGTAATACTTTCTATAATCTGCTTGTCCATGCCGTTATTAAAATACTGGCTGATGTATGAATAGTTGCCTGCCAATACAATCATGAGAAACTTCCCATAATCATTCTCTCCTATTCCGGGCGATTGAACAAACTCAGGGGAATCGTTTATAAATCCCGCCACATCGGCAAAACCGGTCTCGACTGTCTCAATTATGTTGTGTGCGAAAATGTGCGCCACACGATCTGCTGTAACTTTCTTTCTTCCGAAAATCGTTAACATACTAAATTCAATTTTAGGTTAAAGCTGATAATTCCCAAAGCTATTTTAACACTCGCATGAAACGGCATTTACAAACACGCATATATGAACATAGTTATCAACGCGAACTCAACGAAATCAGCTAATTTCGCGCTCCATGTATCGCCATTTTATCAAACCTATTTTCTTCCTCTTACCCGCGGAACGTGCGCACTACACAGCGATGAACCTATTGCGATTTGTGCATGGTGTTCCTGGAATGGCTTCCGTATTGAGAGGAAAGTTCACTGTAAAAAACAAGTCACTGCAACGAACGTTGTTTGGCCTTACGTTCGACAATCCCGTGGGACTCGCCGCAGGTTTTGACAAGGATGCGCGCTGGGTAGATGAGCTCAGCACGCTTGGTTTTGGCTTCATTGAAATAGGCACACTCACGCCGAAAGCTCAACCCGGCAACGATAAGCCTCGCTTGTTTCGCTTGCCGACAGATGAGGCGCTCATCAACCGAATGGGCTTCAACAACGGCGGAGCTCAAGCTGCAGCAGAGCGCCTTCGCAAGCGCACCTCACGCATCATCATTGGTGGCAACATCGGCAAGAATAAAATCACGCCCAACGAAGAAGCCGTGCATGATTATCTCTCGTGTTTCGAAACGCTCTTCGAACACGTCGATTATTTCGCTGTCAATGTAAGTTCCCCCAATACACCCGGGTTACGCGCGCTGCAAGAGAAAGAGCCTTTGCTCCAATTGCTCAACACATTGCAAGCAGCCAACAATAAGAAGGCGAAGCGCAAACCCATCTTACTGAAAATAGCACCCGACCTCACCGATGAGCAACTGAACGACATCATCGACATTGTGCGAGAAAGTAAGATTGATGGCGTGATTGCGACCAACACTACCATTGCACGTGAGCCTCTCACTACATCTAAAAACGAAGTAGAATCGATTGGTGCAGGCGGCCTGAGCGGTAAGCCACTCACAAAGCGCAGCACAGAAGTAATTCGTTACCTGAAGGAAAAATCGAACAACGCATTTCCTGTCATCGGTGTAGGCGGTATACACACCGCCCAAGACGCCATCGAGAAACTCCAAGCCGGTGCCGACCTCGTGCAAGTGTATACGGGTTTCATTTATGAAGGACCGGGGATAGCGAAGAAGATTTGTGAGGGGATAAAATGAAGAATGGCGAGTGGCGAATGACGAGTGGCGAGTGGAGAATGGAGAATGGAGAATAAAAAGGCCCATGCTGTAATTTAACACAGGCCTCGTCAATTGTTGTAATTTCTATTTATAATTTACGGACTTATCATTTCATCGCCACTCGCCACTCGCCACTCGCCACTCGCCACTCGCCACTCGCCACTATCGCTTCGCACTGCCCCACCTCGCATTCAACCACTCCCTCACCTGCGCT
>JBILIX010000327.1:0-3070 GCA_044368835.1 Flavobacteriales bacterium
ATATCAGCCTCCCAATCGTCGCCTATCATAAGCGACTCCTCCTTGATTGCACCGGCCTTTTCCAATGCGTAGCTAAAAATATCCGGATGCGGTTTTCGCACTCCGACATGCTCGCTGTTGATGATTTGATCAAAAAAGCCTTCCAGTTCTGCAGCCTTCATCTTATGTCCTTGCACCTCCACGAAGCCATTTGTGATAATGTGCATGGTATATCGTCCTGTGCAGTGGTTGAGCAAGTCGTGCGCGCCTTCCATGGTGAGCTTCTGGCGTGGCGCGACCTCCAAAAAATCCAACGAAAACCGATCGATAAAATCAAATTCAGCTGAGTGATTGGCATCAACAAATGCACGCTCAAAACGCACAAATCGGAGGTCTTCCTTTTTAATTTTATCTTGACGATAAAGCGCCCACACATGATCATTGTGATGGTGATAACGGCGAAAGAACAACTCGAAATCGAGATGACCAATTTGTTCCTGGTATCGATCGAACAACTCTACCATGGCTGTTCTGGTGTTGCGCTTTAAATCCCAAAGCGTACCATCGAGATCAAAAAAAAGATGTTTGTATTGTTTCAAAATGAGAGACCTATTTTTTTCATTCCGAAGGCTAGTGATGAGAGAGCAACACTCCAAAGGAAAAATGCGATAATCATTTTCGGTAATGTGCTCGGGTTATGACGATAGAGTTTGGCCGCAACTACCGAAGCAATGGGAACCGAGATAAGCCCCGCAATAAGCATCAGCCCATTTATACCATATCTCTTTTTCAACCGAATAAACCAGCGATTGCGTTTGTTGAAGACCTTGCGTTTTGCATTGAAATGATGTGCGAGCCAGTTGAAGATAAATTCACCAAAGTGAAAGAAAATAAATACACCCAACGCAGCCCCTGTGGAGGTAACAACGATTACTTCAACGAGCGACCAGTGTTCTCCCGCAGCAGGCTTGAGCGTCATGCCAAAAGGCACAAACAGAAACTTGACGATGGTCAAAAGCCACCAACCTACAATTTTAAGGAAGTAATTCAGCATCATTCTTTTTTCCCGAAAGCCAAATCGCCCGCATCACCCAACCCCGGCACTATATACGAATGAGCAGTGAGCTCCGTATCGATAGCACCTATCCAATAACGCGTACTTTCAGGTAATCTACTACGCAAATAATTCAAACCAGTTTCAGAAGCAATGACACACGCAATATGAACCCTAGCAGGCGTGCCTCGCTGCATGAGTTTCTTATACACCTTTTCGAGCGAAAAACCCGTGGCCAGCATCGGGTCGCATAGTATCAGTTCAACTCCATCCAATGGAGGTGCGCTCACATAATCGACTTCAATTTCAAAATTACCGGCAGCATCGTGTTTACGAAATGCAGCAACGAATGCTGAATCGGCGTGATCAAAAATGTTCATCATGCCGTGGTGCATGGGCAACCCTGCACGCATGATGGTGCAGAGCATCGGTGTGCTTACGGGCAAACTTATTTCAGCCACACCCAACGGGGTTGTAACCTCCTGAACGGCATATTCGAATGACTTGGAAATTTCATATGCCATTACCTCTCCAATGCGCTCGATATTTCTGCGAAAACGCATTGAGTCTTTTTGAATTTGCTCATCGCGAATCTCACGCATGAATTGGTTGAAAATCGAATGATGCCTGTTAAGTTCGTGAACCATAATGGAAATTTAGGGCGGAAGATAGGTGTAAGAACCGCCCTAACAAATGATAACACCGCATGCCCGCTAAGCACATTGTTCGCTTGTCCATTGTAGTTTCTTTTTATATTCGCGCTTCAGTATGATGAAAGTACTTCTGAAGTCAGCGCTGATTTACGATCCGACGTCGCCCCATCACGGCAAGAAGCGTGATGTACTTCTTCAGGGCAATCGTCTTCTATCCATTGCTCCCGAAATTTTAGAAACCAAAGCGAACATTCTTAGCGGTAAAGGCTGCATTGTATCGCGAGGCTGGACCGATATAGCTGCCAGGAGCGGCGAGCCCGGTTCGGAATACAAAGAAAATTTCACGAGCTTAAGAAACGCAGCCAGGCGCGGAGGTTTTGCGCGCGTGGCTCTGCTCCCATCCACCTTTCCTGTTACGGATAACAAATCGGCTGTTCGTTTCATCAAGGAGCATTCGGAGCCGGGCTTGGAGCTTATACCCATTGGCGCACTCTCTCAGCAGTTGGAGGGAAAACAGCTCGCTGAAATGTTCGACATGCAACAGGCCGGTGCGCTCGCCTTCAGCGACGACCGCGGCAATATTGGCACAGAACTCATGTGCAGGGCGCTGGAGTATTCAAGAAACCTAAACAGTGTCGTGATGGTACTACCTTGGGATCGAGGTCTCAACGGCAATGGCCAAATGCACGAAGGGCCCGTTAGTGTGTCGCTCGGTATGAAGGGCATACCCAACCAAGCAGAAGAAATACGCGTACAGCGCGACATTGAGTTGCTTCGTTACTGCGGAGGCCGACTTCACTTCATGCTTATATCGACAGGGCGCAGCGTAGAACTCATTCGCAAGGCAAAGCGCGACGGACTGCAGGTTACCTGTGGTGTTGCCGCGCACCAACTGCTTTTCAGCGATGAGCATTTAACAGGCTTCGATTCCAACTTTAAAGTGATACCGCCCTTGCGCAGCAAAGAAGAACGTAAAGCGTTGATTGCAGGGTTGAAAGATGGAACCATAGACGTCATTGTAAGCGATCACTGCCCGGAAGATGTAGAGCACAAGGTGCGTGAATTTGAAGATGCGAACTTTGGTATCAGTTCCATTGAATCGACCTTTTGCACTGCATACACAGCCTTGGAGAAATACATGACGGCCGAAGAGATTATTGAGAAGTTTACCACCGGGCCCGAACGCACGCTGGGTCTGCAAGGCCAGTCGGTGGGAGAAGGCGCTCACGTCAGTGTATTCAATCCGGAATCGAATACAGAGTTTACATCCGCCACATGGTTGTCAAAATCGAAGAACAGTCCGGTGATTGGGATGAGTTTGCGGGGAGAGGTTTATTAGTGGCGAATGGCGAGTGGCGAGTGGAAAACCTTCTCGATATGGCTC
>JBILIX010000329.1:0-3066 GCA_044368835.1 Flavobacteriales bacterium
GCGTCCTCTCCTATTCATTCTGGCCCTCGCCCTCCTCACCGGCTGCACCTCGCAAAACACCCTCTTCGAAGAGCACAAAAGCGTGGGTGAAGACATGGTGTGGCAACCGAGCGAACCCATCACGTTCACCATCGATGTGAAGGAGAATAAGCACGCGTATGAACTGGCCGTGGCGGTGCGCTATGCAAACGGGTATCCGTTCGATAGACTTCCTGTTTACATCACAGAAACCAATCCGGCGGGTGAGAGCGTCCGCAAAGACATCGACCTCATCATACAACCCAAACCTGGGGAGTACTTGGGCGAAAAGGGATTCGATATCATCGACCTGGAACAGGTAATCGACGCCAACAAAGAGTTTCCTACGTTTGGGAAGTATACCTACACGCTCATCCCCAACGTCGATGATCCATCGGGCTTTCCGCTGCTGATGGAAATCGGTCTTGTATTGCGTGATCCTCAGCAGAAATAACAGCAGTGCGTTGCATCTTTGCAACATGGATACGCGCCTTTCATCGCAACTCGAAGAAGCTCTCGCCTTGCTCAACGCAGGCAAGCTCGTAGCCATACCCACCGAAACCGTTTATGGCTTGGCGGCCAATGCCCTCAATGCCGACGCGGTCATACGCATCTTCGAAACCAAGAACCGCCCGCACTTCGACCCGCTTATCGTGCATGTGGCTTCGCACGAACAGGTTGCTGATCTTGCAATTGACATTAGCGAAGCTGCTCACGTGCTCATGCGTGCGTTGTGGCCGGGGCCGCTCACCATCGTGTTGCGCAAGCATGAATGCATACCACACATTGTGACCAGCGGCCTCGACACCGTGGGTGTGCGCATGCCCGACCATCCGCTTACATTGGAATTATTGCGTTCCCTCGATTTTCCGTTGGCCGCTCCGAGCGCCAATCCGTTTGGGTACATCTCCCCTACTTCGGCGCTGCACGTGGCTGAGCAGTTGGGCGATCATATCCCCTACATTCTCGATGGTGGCGAATGTTCGGTAGGCGTTGAATCAACTATAATAGACTGCAGCTGCGAAACACCTACAATCCTTCGCCTGGGTGGAACTTCGGTTGAGACCATCGAGGAAATCATAGGCCCGGTGCTCGTCAATGCCATTAGCACCAGTTCGCCCCAAGCTCCGGGAATGCTCCATTCCCACTACGCACCGCGCAAGCCCTTGCTCGTGGGTAACATTCACGAATTGCTCCATGAACATGGAAACAACGTGAGCATTTTGAGTTTCAAAGACGGCTATCACAATTTCAGAAACATACGTCTTTCCGAAACGGGCGACATGCACGAAGCTGCGCGCAATCTGTTTGCTGCCATGCGCAAACTCGATGCTGATCATCATGAATTGATTTTGGCTGAATTCGTTCCCGACTTTGGCCTTGGGCGCGCCATCAACGACCGTCTGAAACGCGCAGCCGCAAAGTAATGTACCCCTAACGAATGACTACGATGTGGCCGCGTCGTTCGAGTCCTTTTCCTCGGTCTGTGCGGCATACGAGCAAGAAATTATAGACCCCATTAGGCACAAAATAGGCCCCTATAAGGGTATCGCCTATCCACGGTTCCTCAGGATTGTTGGAGTGAAACAACGTATTGCCCCACTTATCGAAGATTTTCAAATCATATGTATCCACGTTCGTCACAGCAGGCCAATACTGATCGTTGATACCATCGCCGTTGGGCGTAAATGACGTAGGCATGTAAACTGCCACCGAGCAATCTTCAAATAACACATGCAAAGAATCTATACTCGTGCCGCAGTTGTTCCCTACCTCTATGGCAAGATCAATGCTCTCATCGACCACAAGTGTTTCAGTGGAATCACCGGTAGACCAAGTATAATAATCGACAAACTCTCCCAAGGCAGTCAACTCGTAGCTAGTGCCTTCGCAATACACCGGATCATCGCCTAGCGACACAAAAGGCAACGGCAACTGCTCCACAAGAATTGAATCGACCACTACGCATGGACCCTGAGTTACTTCGATGCCATACATGCCCGGAAGCGAAACCATAATAACGTCGTCGGTTTCTCCGGTATTCCAAAGGCCTATTTCCTGTGAGCGGATTTCAAGGCTTTGTCCTTCGCAGAAAAGCGTGTCTGAACCTAGTTCAACGTACGGTGATTGCACAACCACCACCTCCACTGTATCACGCTCAAAACAGCCCTGAACTTCCAACTCGGCACTGTACAACCCGGCAAGAGATGGCTCCCAAAATTGAGACTCTGTACCATCACTCCACAATACAATGGTTCCTGCATCCAACATGGCATTCTGCCCTTCGCAAATGGCTTGTGTTGGGCCCAATTCGACATCTTGCAATGCGATGTCGTTCACAACAAAAGAGACTGCCACTTCACAATCGTCTTCCATGATGACCACATCGTAAGTACCGGGGGTTAACGCTGAATAGGTGCTGGTATTCGTTCCATCAAACCAGGTCACCGACTGCCAATTGCTTCCTGCATCAAGCACTACCGAGTCGTATGTGCATTTGCTCACGGGCGAATCGATTACAGGCTGCGGCAAAGGGGTTTCAGCAATCACTACGGCATCGCTACCAACGCATTGAGCAACGGCCGATGCAGCAGTAAGCGTATACGTTCCTGGTGCATCAATGAATGCACTGATTTCATTCGTTGCTGTAGTGAAATTACCTGCAGTGGTGGCCCATTGAAAGGTTGCATCGGCCTGGTCGCAAATACCTTCGAGCAAATAGGTATCACCTGCACAATACACGTCGTCGTCGCCGGCATTTACTGCAGGTGGTTCTTCCACGTTTACCTGCACGCAGCCACTGGTCACATTGCCGCATACGTCGGTATAGGTATAGCAATATTCCGTGCTTACCGAAGGCGTCGCATTCGGTGCCTGCACAGAACTATTCGATAAGCCAGCGGAAGGTGTCCAAACGAATATTCCATCCGGGTTGCCGTTCGCAGATAATGCAACCGACTCGCCTGAACAGATTGTGTACTCAAGGTCTTCATTGAACTCATAAGTAGCAGCGAGGCAAACCACGTGGGCGTTCGCCAGGCCGCCGGT
>JBILIX010000330.1:0-3061 GCA_044368835.1 Flavobacteriales bacterium
CAGTATCCACGCGCTCCATAAAACTGTATGCACGGATACCGGCTCCGAATGTGAAACCGGCTGAGTGCTCTACGTCAACATTGCACTTGCCCATGTGCCTGTATCGATACTTCAATAGCGGTGAGCCGGCGTTGGCTTCCAATGTAGCAAACTTCTCAACGGCGTATTTGGTCGCATCGACAAACCGAGACAACTCCGGGTGCGTATCCGCATCGATAGGACACGCATAGGTGTAACCCGAAGCAATAAAGAGTTTCCAACTGCCCATGTTACCTTCTGCATTGAATGTTAGCTCGGCACCTGCAATACGCGCATTGGTCACATTTACACTCTTAAAACCCAATCCGAAAACCGGGTCGGTATCAGCTCCCCATTTTCCAAATGTGAACTCAGTCATATTTTTATAGCGCGTGTAGAACAGGGCGAGGTCGGCAAAAGCCTGCCATTGACGATACGTTATCTTTCGCTTGACACCCACTTCGTAATTCCAGCCACGCTCAGGTTTGAGCTCTGGATTGGGATAGATATACAGTATATCAATGTTGTATTTGAGAAAACGCTCTATACCCGATGGAAAGCGAAAGCCCTCACCATACGAGGCCCTCAGGGAAGTTTTCGGAGTCAGGCTGTAATTGAGGCCATAGGATTGAACAGGCTTGGCAGGGGTAACAACCGTATCCACTCGGAAGTATTCATACCGCCAGCCGGCCTGCACTTCCAGCCGCTTCCAAGAACGTTGCAGCTGTATAAAGGCGCCTGCCAAATTACCCAGGTGCTTCCCTCCTAGCCCGCCATCAATAAAGATGGATTGCGAGGCCGAAACTCCGGTGCTCATGGCTACTTCCCACGGAAGTTCGCGCTTCATCTGGTAGTCGGCAGTGATGTTATGTGCGATCGGTTCCATGCGATCGTTGAGCGGTTGAGAGGTCATGTAATAACGCACCTTGGCCGAGTGACGATTGCTGTAACGATCGGTCCATTTTACCCAAGGGTCAACAGACGTCCACAAATCATTGGTTGAAGGACTGGCATTGGAACTAAACGGCAGATAAGCACCCGTGGTATCGTTGGCCCAAAACAGAAACAGTCCCTGCTTCTTGTAAAGAATATTACCGTCGATACCCGCAGAGACTTTGCCATCACGGAAGAATTTGCGCGTCTTGAAACTGATGCGTCCTCTGCGTTCACTTTCACTCGTCAGAAAGCCACGCATTTCAAGTGCATTGGCACCCAGCACCACATCCACTCCGGAAGGAGTGGTGAAGGCATGCGAAGCGGATATACTGCTTTGAAAAGGAGTGTTATTGCCCCACCACTTCTCCGCCTGCCCTGCCGGTTGGGCATACACCATGTGAAAAGTGGAAGCCTTGGTGCGTGTTCTGCCCTCGGGATAGAGCGTTCGAACCTGTATGATTCCATTGAGCGCGGAAGCGCCGTAGCTCACCGAAGCAGCGCCTTTGGTTACCTCCACCTGATCAATCAATTCCAGCGGCACAAAATTCCATTTGATGTCGTTGCGATCGCTGGTCATGAGAGGCATGTCATCGACCACGAGCAATACCCGACTTCCTGCGCCGTATGCGTAGCTGCTGCCGCCGCGAATGGAGGCTTGGCCATCCAGAATGTTGATGCCCGGAAGGCGTTCAATGGCGTCGCTTAGGTTGGGCGTAATCTTCCGCGTCAAATCGGCAGCTCGGATTACTTCCATGCTCACGGTGAGCTTCTCGATGGGCTTGATGTATTTGGTGCCGCTCACCACCATCAGATTCAAGAGGTTTTCCGAGGGAGTGAGTGTGATGACCACCTTTTCATTCGGCACCAAATCCACCAACTGGTTAAAGGGTTCATATCCTACCATCTCGCACTTCACCATGCGCTTTCCCAATAGCGGGAAGCAAACCACGCCGAGCGAGTCAGTAACCAAGGTCATTCTATCATCGAGCCGCACCGCAACATAAGGCACCGACTCACGCGTTTGGCCATCAACAACCTGCACACACGATTGAGCATGCCCAACCGACGACAACAGAAACCAACCGTAAAAGCAAACAAATAGACGCAGCACAGACATGGTGTTTGGGCAAATATATTCAATGAGCAGAATGCGACTTATCAACGAACGTTTGCAACTGCTCCTCATGTCTATTGCAAGTGTTGTTATTTTTGTATCCATTCCGGCTATTGCTTAACCGCACATCGGCTTCGAAGCCTGTGCGACCCCACCTAACGGTCGATGTTGGAGATAATTTATGATCAAAGAAAACATTGACCGACTATTAAAGTCGCGCTTCTCGCGCGATACAATATGGTTGATAGGAGCGCAAGCCGTATTGATGATATCTGGTTTTGGTGTCAACCTGATTGTTGGGAAAGTTCAAGGCGCCGACGCACTCGGAGTATTCAGTCAGGCACTGGCTTTCTACACCATTCTTTCTACATTCTTTGCGCTGGGCCTCAACAACACCATCACCAAGAGGATAGCAGAAGGGCAGCGTTCGGCAGAAGAGACACAGCGTATTCTCACAACCAACCTCATTATCACGGCATGCTGCTCAGGGCTGTTCAGTGCGATTGTATGCACGGTGGCCTTGAAACGTCCTGATTTTTTCAGTTCGCCGGAGTTGGCCGCAGTAGTGCACATACCCATGCTTGCCCTGCCCTTTTTCAACATCAACAAAAACTTCGGGGCGTATTTTACCGGATTACGCTTGCAGAAGCGTTTTGCACAGCAGCGCATTTTGCGCTGGACGATTATCATCCTGTTCGTCTCAAGTGCAGTATACACCGGACGCTCCACCAAGGATACCCTGTGGTGTTTTTTGGCTGCTGAGCTCACTGTCTTTCTTCTCAATCTATTTCAACTGCGCGGCAGAGTGAAGCTTCGCATCAGCAGAAGCACGGTAGTCGACAACCTGAAATTCGGCATGAAGACCTATGTAGCCGAACTCATCTCCGTGTTGAATGCCTCACTGGATGTAATATTGATTGGCTATTTCTTGACGAATGCAGAAACAGGCATCTACAGCTTCATTGTGTACTTCGCTAAAACGCTCTATATCTT
>JBILIX010000331.1:0-3058 GCA_044368835.1 Flavobacteriales bacterium
CCATCTATACGCTGCCGGAAGAGTTGTTCGGATTTTACAAATCGAACATGGACTACCTCATCGACCATTCGGTTGATCCCGACAAGCGTCGTTACAGCGTGAAAGGCGAAGCGGAATGTCATTACATAGACATGGATCGTTACGTTACAGCAGATGAGCCCAACCCGTTCGCCAACGTACCGCGCAGGTGGGATGATGCAGTGGCGAAATTCTCCGAAGATACCCTGCGAGCGCATGGCATTGTGCCTTGGAATGTATACCTAGTGCAGCAACGCCTGACTGCAGCGTTTCGCAATGAAGACATCAATCGCATTCTTCGCCTTTCAGCCGAAATTGGTCATTACATTGGGGATGCGCACGTCCCTTTGCACACGACCAGCAATTACAACGGACAAAAAACCGGTCAGCGCGGCATTCATGGATTTTGGGAAAGCCGCATACCGGAGCTTTACTTCGACGACTACGATTTCTTTGTTGGCAGGGCCAATTACATCAAGGCTCCGCAACAGTTTATCTGGGAGCGTATTGAAGAAAGTTTTGCCGCGGTTGACTCGGTGCTAAGTTTTGAGCGCAACTTGACTGCCCGTTTTGGCGAAGAAAAAAAGTACTCTTACGAAACACGTGGCCAGGTAAATATGAAGGTCTATTCGCAAGACTTCAGCAGGGCGTATAGTAATATGCTCGATGGACAGATAGAGCGTCGCATGAAGTCGGCAGTCATTTCGATTGGCAGTTTTTGGTACACCGCCTGGATCGATGCAGGTCAGCCCGATTTAAGTCGATTTTTAAAGAATGCTCCCCTAAACGAACCAGACTCTGTTAATATCGATGACTCAAAAACCGACGTTCGTCTAAAAATACGCGACCACGATAACTGATAATCAGGACCTTTTATTTTCATTGTAACATTTCGTCGAAAACATGAGTATAACGTGTTGAAAACTTAAAAACCACGATGAAAAAGATTATCACCCTGTTTTTGTTGACGGTACTTACTGCCGGTCTTCATGCACAAAAAGCTCAAATGTTGTTTTACGGCGTCATTGAAGAGGGCGTACTCACCGACCCCACAGGCGATGATGCGCAAAAGTCCAAAAGGCAAAAGCCGGTAAAGGATGCGAAGATCCATGTGTATGCAGCCGGCGAACTTATTTCCAGCAACGTATCCAAAGAGAGCGGGTTCTATGGTGTGCTGCTCAAAAGCGGCGGCAGCTATGAAGTTGTATTTGAAAAGGATGGCTATTTCAGCAGAACCTATGCTCTGAATTGCAAGAATATGGAGCACCCTGCCGATGGCAACGTACTAAAATGCCCACTCGACATTGATCTATTCAAAGCCGTTGACCAGGCCGAACTCAAGCAAATGAGCGAAAAGCCTTATGGAATCTGCTCGGTAAACCGCAATGAAATTAAGTGGAACCAAGAAGCTATGCTTAAGAATAACGTCAAGTTTTTCGAGCTGGCGCAGCCACTGTACCTTCAAAACGAGAAGTAGTGGCGAATGGCGAATGGCGAGTGGCGAGTTTATTCGCCACTCGCCATTTTTTATTTCAACACCCCACCGAAACGACCTAGTCAAGTCTCATCTTTGCCGGGCACATCATCATCGGTCGCACATGCCCGCCAACAAATACGCACTTCTACGCTATCGCATCATCGATCGCTGCCTTACCAACAAAGGTAAGTCCTACCCTTCACGGGAAGATTTGCGGCAGGCCTGTGAAGATGCACTCTTTGGGAGCGGCGGCGATGCCATTTCGCTGAGCACCATCGACAAAGACATTTGGGCGATGAAAAATGAGAACGAGTTGGGTTACTACGCACCCATCAAGTTTAGCAAGCAACATGGCGGTTATTTCTATGAGCAAGAAGGTTATTCCATATCGGAGCTTTCATTAGGCGACGAAGACCTGGAGGCCATTCGCTTTGCAACTGCAACACTCGAGCAGTTCAGAAGCATTCCGATTTTTAAGCAGTATGAAAGCGCTATCGACAAGATTATCAATCGCGTAAACATTTCGCCCAACCCCGACGATTCTTCTCTTGCCCGTTACATACAATTCGAAAAATCGACGGTTAGTTTGGGCAATGAGCACTTAGCACCGTTGCTCGATCACATCAAATCGCGCAAATCCATTCGAATTTTCTATCGCAAATTCAGCGACGATCTATTGAATGAATATGAGCTTCACCCCTATTTGCTCAAAGAATACCACAACCGCTGGTATTTGATTGCATACAATGTGGAGCGAAAGGCTATGCGCACCTATGGCTTGGAACGAATCGAAAAACTCGAAACAGGGTTAAAGAAATTCACGGTTGACTCCAACTTTGAGCCCGACTTGTTTTTCAAGCATAGCCTTGGCATTACTGAGCGAAGTGAGAAACCGGAACAAATTGAAATGCAGTTTGATGCCTCTACCGGCAAATACTTGGTAACGCAGCCCATACATGCATCGCAACACATCATCAAGGAAGATAAGAAGCACATTACAATAGGCTTGCACGTGCTCATCACCACTGAGCTCATCAATCTCATTTTAAGCTACGGCCATCAAGTAAAGGTTATCAAACCGAAAAAACTGGCAACCCTGGTTCAACGCGAACTGCAACAAACACTTGAACATTATAATACTTCGAATTCCCGCGACTGAAGTCGTGGGCTGAAAATTCCGCAACCCATAAACACTCATGAAGAAAATCCTCATAGCCAACCGCGGTGAAATAGCCCTTCGCGTGATGCGTTCCGCCAAAGAAATGGGCATTGCTACAGTTGCCGTTTTCAGCGAGGCCGACCGCAATGCACCGTTTGTGCGTTATGCCGACGAGGCCGTTTGTATTGGCCCGCCGCCATCCAACCAAAGTTATTTGTTGGGCAACAAGATTATTGAAGTGTGCAAGCAACTCGGTGTAGATGGCATTCACCCGGGCTATGGATTTTTATCTGAAAATGCAGGTTTTGCCCGTGCCGTAAAAGCAGCCGGCATCACGCTCATCGGCCCGAGCCCTGAAGCCATGGAAGTGATGGGCGATAAGCTTTCGGCAAAAGGAGCTGCGA
>JBILIX010000332.1:0-3053 GCA_044368835.1 Flavobacteriales bacterium
TAGCTTCTATTTCACCGCGGAAGGTGCACGTGAATTTGTCTTTGATGCGCTCATAGGTTGCAGCGCTGATGTTGATGCGTCCGGCTTCGCCCGATGACTCCATGCGCGAGGCGAGGTTCACAGCGTCGCCCCAGATGTCGTAGGCAAACTTGCGATGGCCCACAACGCCTGCAACTACAGGCCCTGTGTGCACGCCGATTCTTATTTCGAAGTAGGGAAGGCCCTTTTCCATGCGAATCGCTTTTTGCTTGTCTACGAAGTAAGAAATATCAATCGCTGTGTTTATTACGTCCTCGGCATGCGTGCTATTGGCCTCGGGCAATCCGCCGGCAGCCATGTAGGCATCGCCGATCGTCTTTATTTTTTCGATACCATGCAGGTCGGCAATCAGGTCGAATGCTTTGAAGTACATGTCGATTTCGGTCACCAATTGCTGCGGAGTAAGTTTCTCTGCGATGCTGGTGAAGCCCTTGAAATCGGTAAACATCACGGTGATGTCGGGGTAGTGCTTCGCCTCGGTTGAACCTTTCGTTTTCAATTCTTGCGCTGTGTCGTAGGGAAGAATGTTGAGCAAGAGTTCTTCGCTGCGTTTCATTTCGGCATCGAGAATGGCGTTTTTCTCCACCAGCTCTTGCGTGCGCTCGGCTACTTTTTGTTCGAGCATGGCATTTTGCTCTTGTATCAATCGCGCATTTTCATTGGCTTGCTTCAGCGATTCCTCTTGCGCTTTCATACGCTCAATGGTTTCGGTGTGCAGCTTTTCTTTGGTGTCGATCGACTGAATGAGAAACGCAACTTCGTGTGTTGTTCTTTCGAGTGTGCGCTCCAGGTCTGAAAATTCGATGGGCTTGGTCACAAAGTCGAACGCGCCGTTGTTCATCGCTGTGCGAATGTTTTGCATATCGCCATATGCCGAAACAACGAGTGTGCGCGTTGGGCGATCAAGTTTGGCAATCTCTGAAAGCAGCGTGAGCCCGTCCATCTCGGGCATGTTGATGTCGGTAACGATGATGTGAATGTCTTGGAATTCGTTCAGTTTTTCGAGTGCATGACGGCCGTTACCCGCAAATTCAAGCGTGAACTTTTCTTCACGAACCAACTTACGAAAGCGTTGCTTCACCAACTCTTCCATATCGGGCTCATCATCGACAAACAGAATTCTCTCAGGCATTTTCTAAAGCTTCTAAAATTTTTTCTTCTAGGAGTTGAAAGTTAACGGGTTTTTCGATAAACCCGTCGGCGCCTGTTTCTTTCGCACGATTCATATTGGCTGCATCTCCGTAGGCTGATACCATGAATACTTTTAAAGTGGGCAACTTTTCTTTCACCTGCTGCAGCAAATCGAAGCCTGTCATTCCGGGCATGTTGATGTCGCTCAGGATAAGCACGATGTCCATGGGCTGCACATGCGAGAGTATTTCGAGCGCTTCCTCACCGGAGTGCGCAAACACAAAAGAGAATTTGCCCGCTTTGATCTCTTTGCGGAATCGCTGCAGGAAGAGGTCTTTTACGTCGAGTTCGTCGTCAACGACGAGTAGTTTGATAGCCATGTTTAAAGCGGTAGTTGAAGTGTAAATTCAGTAAAGTTGTTTTCCTCTGATTCCACGCTCATCATGCCCTGGTGTTCTTTGGTCATGATGTCGTAGCTGAGAGAAAGTCCCAACCCTGTTCCCTGGCCTGTAGGCTTGGTAGTGAAGAAGGGCTCGAATATTTTGTCTTTGATGGCTTTGGGAATGCCGCTGCCGTTGTCGCGAATCTTGATGATTACAATTCCATCTGTGCGCGTGGTGGTGATACGAATTTCAGGTTTGTAATCCATGTTACCACTCTCTCGGCTCTTGCGCTCGCGCTCTGCGGCTGCATAGAATCCGTTGTTGAGCAAGTTGAGTATCACGCGACTCAATTCTTGCGGTATGGCTTGCACAAGCGGAATACCATCAGCAAAGTCTTTCACGATGGCGCAATTGAAATCGCGTGAAGTGGCGCGCATACCGTGGAAGGCGAGGTCGGTATACTCTGCGCACAGTTGATTGATGTCGGTGGGCACTTTGGTGCCGGCTGTTCCGCGAGAGTGCTGCAGCATGGTGGCTACAATGGAATCGGCGCGTTTGCCGTGATGTGTAATTTTGGTGAGATTGCCTTTGAGACTTTCGATGATGTCTTTCTTGTCTTCTTCGTCGGTACTTTCTTCAAGTTCTTGCAGCAGGTCGACTGAGAGTGACGAGAAGTTGTTTACGAAGTTGAGCGGGTTTTTGATTTCGTGCGCGATACCTGCCGTCATCTGTCCGAGCGATGCCATCTTTTCTGAGAGCACCAACTGGTCTTGCGCCGATTTACGTTCGGCTTCAGCTACTGCGAGTGCCTTCACCATCTTGTTGAAAGCACGACCGAGCTCACCGATTTCATCTTGGCTGCCCGATTTCACTTGCTGTGTGCGGTCGCCTTCGCCTACTTTGATGGCTGCATCGCGCAAGGCGAGCACGGGCACGGAAATATTGCGCGCCAATAAGAAGCCAATAAATACACCTACACAGAGTACAATGAAACAAACGAAGAGTGAGGTGTAGCGTATTTCCTTTTTGCTTGTGGTGATGGCATTGGTGCCCATCGCCAGCACAATATCACCACTCATCAGCGGAGTGCTAAAGGAAGCTGTCTTCACAATCATACTGTCGTTGGTTGCCAAATCAGCCGGAATGGGATATTCATCTGGCACCGTTTTGAATATTGCTTTTTCACCCGATGCAGAATCCATTTGCATCAACCCTACAAACTTGAGCTCATCGTTCTTGCGCACGAAGTCCATTGCGGTTTCAACGCCTTCGAGGTTTTGTTCCGTTAGGGCAATCTTCACTCCAAGCGCAACCGTATTTGCGAGGTTCTGCACCTCTGTATTGTAGTTGTTGAGGAGTGTTCGTTGTTGTTGTTCGGGGAAGTAGAACAAAACGAAAAAGGCGAACATCAACACCACCGACAATACGGTGAACCAGATTTTCGATTTCAGCGAAAGTTTAATCATGCTGTACTAGTTAGAAATTCTTTTTGCTATCGAC
>JBILIX010000047.1:0-10254 GCA_044368835.1 Flavobacteriales bacterium
CCAGCACTTCAACGCTGACAAGCGCATTTTCCATGGCGGGTCGACACTCCTCGCCTACTTTAAATTCAAACTGGCAATTTCCTCGAACCAAACCATTCAAAATAGAATAGTTACCACCACATGTTCCTTGAATCCAACTTGGGTTTGGAGCTCCTACCTGCAGGAGTGCGGCCATATTCGCATTGATAATACTGAACTCCCCGCTTGCAACCCAAATGTCTACATAAATACCGATATCCATTCCTATGTAGGCATACGCTTGACCATTTGCATACCAGCCATCGACACCAATGGTAGAGCCCGGAGGAGCACCTTCACAAAAAACATCCGGCCCAAAATTCAACAACGCAATATCGAAGCCCATTCCCATTTGCAATCGAGCATAGAAGGGCATTAACCCAATGCGTCCCGTATTAAAATCAGTTCTTGTGCCGAATGCAAATCCATCACCATTGGCCAAACCCGGATGCCTTTCAATCGTTGTTGGTGTTATAATACTTGTAACATTGCTGTCGGGTGGCAGCGCCTCCGGCAAATTCATTCCAACCATTAAGTAGGATTCAGTAGTGAATATATTCGCCACATTCAACCCGATAGGAGTATCAGGGGTTCCTGCATGAATAAACCACGTTTCAGGTGAAGCATAGATATGTACTTCTCCGGCCAAACCACCTTCGTTAACACCTTTGAGTACTCCGCCAGCAACATTTACGGTCACTGCAAAACGAGCATCGAAAATATCGTGTGTGAAATCATAGGCTATGCGCACTTCTCCGTGAATTTGAGGATTGCTGCGGTCATCAATTTCACACATGAAGTAACCATTACCCTCGAGGTACATTTGGGTGACACCTCCATTGGTATTGAATTCGGCTCCGAATGTAACGTCAGCGTTGTACGCCTCACCTTTACCATTACTTCCGAATATAACAGTAGCCTGGAAACCAAAGCCGATGGATTGATCGGGAACGAAGGTTACCCCGGTCAATGTGAGTCCGGGCGGTGCATCTTCATCATCGGCTTCTGATTCAGAAGTAGCTGAAGCTTCCACATTGAGATCGGCCGCAGAAGGCAAAGGAGTTGTTCTTCTCATGTGATACCAGGCACCGCCACCAAATCCAAATAAATCGAGACCCGACATCAATGTTATTCCCGGAGTGAATACAGCCTGGGCGTCGACCATCCAATATCGGAAACCTGACTTCTCTCCAAACTGAGCAATAACCTGCACGGAAATAGACGGTTTGAAGGTCGCACGAATCATCCCCTTGAATCCATTGCCGTAGGTCATGTCATCGTTATAGAAGCGAAGTCCTCCGGCTAATTCAACTACACCCACTGATCCAGAAATACCAATACTGTCCAGCTCAACACGGTCAAACTCCCAAGCTTGTTGAGCACCTCCTTCCATGTTGAGTTTGCCTAGAATTGCAAGCTTCGTAGCGGCTGAAAACGTATTGCTTTCTCCGGTCAGATTGAGCGTTAGCGTAAACTCAATACCCGCTTTCAAGCCGCCTTCCCCATCGCGCATGGTCAGGCCAATTCCTTCTATATTGACAGGGAAACCGCTGAGTCCACCGCTACCTGATTCCTCGGTTTCGCTCTCACTATTGGCAGCCGCAGATCCGCCCATAAACTTCTGCGGACTGGCAAATCCCATATTCAGACAATCGGCGCAATCGATATAAGGAGAGCGTGTCTGGAAGCCTAGCTCCTGAAACTCCATCAATTGGAAGTTGATGTTGCCGACACCATCCAGGCTCGCATTGATATTCATTTTACCGCTTAGTTCTGCACGCGCAAATACTCCGGCAGAGTCGATGGTTGCTTGAATGTAGCATGTTGGATTAAGAGCTAATTCGGCCGCCCATAAGTCGGCATTGATTGTGTCTTTCGGAGTAACTCGAAGCTCATAACTAAAGTTTTTTGATACTACGTTTTGCCGAATCATGGAAGTATATACGAGCGCAGAATCGCTAATCGGTATTTGTACTTCACCCACAAAACCCCCGCGCGAGAATGAGTTCTGCACAACATCCACCATCAAGGTATCCATGGAGAAGCCCCAACCGCTGAGGTTACCATCGGTCACTTCAAACAGATTCTCCAATCGGAAACTGGCTGAAAGGCCTGAGCGGTCTATGAGCATATCGTTGACGGCAAACGTGAGGCGATTGCTCGGGTCGGAGTAAGTCTTGAACTCGGGCGGTATGCGAATAGACTGGCGTTTCAGATAAAATCCCTTCCAATACAAAGATGCATCTTCATCAGACAAATCTGCACCGCTGGGATTATAGAGTGTAGTATCAAACGCGTAGTTTTGAGGGAAACGGAATCCCGCCGGATTCTCGGTATCAGCAAAATCTAGCCATGCCTCTTCCACTTCAAAGCCCCATCCGGGCACACCTTTCACCTGAAAAGGATGATTGAAGTTGATACGTGTGAGCCACTGACTTCTGCGGCGCACTTTAGCCGTGAACTGAGCCTCGATTTGTTGGGTACCTTCTCTTCCATCGGCCAAGTCTTCTACCAACATGTCACGTCCGAAGACAACAGCGCCATCAATTGCCAATGAACGAAAGCCTCGGCAATCCCAGCTCACAAATGTTCCCGAATCGAGAACTGTGCTGAAATCTTCACTGAAACGAGTGCGATTAAACCGCAGTGAAATACTATCACCAAAAGGTATTGTGTGGTCCAATGGTAGATATAGCATGGCCCGACCGTCACCACCAAGTCCATTGGGATGGAAACATATATCCGTTGCACCCAAGCTAAGCCAACCATGTGCGCCCGGAACGTCCATAGAAACCATGGCATTCAAACGTGCTGTTGCCGGAGTAAACGTCATTCCAACAACGCCTATAGTGACTCGGTGGTCATCCATAGTATTATCCAAGCCAATGGGAAGGCCCATTGGAGTGTCGGGCATTAACATGGATACCAATCGACTGGAAGAATTAACGAAGAAATCCAGTTGGCGCGCCTGGGTTTCATTCAGAGAGGCTATTTGTGACACACCCTGCATGATTCCGGCAGGCACAATAGCTTCATTATCATATTCCGCGATCACTTCTCCTTCGTAAACTCTATTGGATGCGTTAATTTTAATCGAAGTGAAGCGTACTTTAATGGGGGCCCGCATGAGAGGCACATGAATAGTTCCTTTTCCACTTGCTGATGAGCTACTCCAGTTGATTTCGGTGATGGTCATGCTGAACATACCGATGGCAACCACGTTACCAACTGCAGCAGTTGCAACAGGCACGCGTTCCGAAGGATAAATCGTAGGGCCATCGCACGTGTTAACGCACTCCTCCGGTGTTGGGCGTTCCGTCTCAGTTGAAAGAGAGTCCTTCACCACAAATTTCCAGGTGGGACCATCGTGATAAGAAGGACCGTTGGCAGAAGCCGGATCGAGCATCCAACGCACACGCCAGTAATAATCACCTGTGTCGGCCGGTGTATACAGAAATGTTTCATCGCGATACAAAGAATCCAGCAGACATTGGTCTGAACAAGAGGTTGCATTATAGGAAAGGCCCTGCCCTATTCGCTTCGACTTACTGGCAATGACGGTGGCAAAATCGCGTGTTCGACTAACCTCCAATAGCCAGCGTTCATCGACACCGCTATTGAAGAAGTTAACGATATGATTAGGCCCTGAAGTTTGCATAAGAGCATAGGGCGGCGTTAATCGCGATGGAGGCGCTGAGGTTGCGAAACGCAAGGTCACTTCCATGTTCTTTTCGACCGAATCATTGTTCATCGGTGCTATGGGTCGAGGGCGTCCCATTCCACTTACAAAAGAACCGGCCAGGCTTCCTGTCAAATAGGTTTCACCGCCGGAACTACTTAACTGAATATCTGCGTCCCAGTCGAATGCTTCTCCTGCATTGAAAGGTATGAGACCATCAGCACTCAGCGGTTTATAGAGGTTCAAGTGCTGACTTTGTTCCTGTGTAATGCCCGACAAAAAACTACTTTGACCTTGCTGAGGTCCATGCGGCCACGTATTATCGGCATTGTAGGTATCGACTTGGGTGCCGTTTCTGCGCAATTTAAACTGATGCTCATAGTCAACATAGTGAACTGAGTATGGATCAAATCGATGCATGATGGGCATTTTCTGCCATGGCAGCGTATCACCATCCAACGGAAAAACCAGTGTGAACGGGTTACCCATGCTGCCCGGCTCCAAATAATTGAAGGTGCATGGTTCGGAGTAGCCTTCATTTTGAAACTCGGTTCCACCCAATTCGTCGTAAACCTGAACTCGCCATGCATAGGTTCGAGGTGAAATCAAGTTTGGCTGGGCAATTCCATACAAGATGCTGGTGCTCTGCGTCTCGATGGTATAAACTGGATCGGCAGTATTCTCAAGAGCCGATATCGCATCAATCCCGTCGGTAAGCTGGACCAAGGTAAATCGATAGCGAGCTTGAGCCGAGGGAGGTATCCCCATTGGGGTTTGCCAGTTAAACAGAATATTCTGTGGAGACGTGCGCGCTATGTTTGCATCGCACTCCGGAGTATTCAGTGCCGGTGGCGGTGGATAGGCTATTGTAAACGTGTTGGAACAATGATCTGCAGAAACCGCCTGGTAATTATTATAGTCGAATGCGCGAAGGCAAACACGATAATCACCCTCCGGTAAAAGGCCTGAAACTATGTCCTGGGGCGTGATGCCTCCATAATCCACATTGCTGTTTTCAGCAAAAGGACGCAAATCGGTGCCATTGAGTGTTGTAGTCGACGGTCCGGAGGGAATAATAAGGGCGGATCCCGGCCAGCGTTCATTATCATCAGAACGAACGAATATGTTTCCGTCGGTAGTTGATATTGAACCGGCGAGATAAATATTCTGTTCAGTTGGTGACGAGTTGATTATTGTGACTGAAATCTGATTAAGACTCGAGAAATAGTCGGTGTAATCTGCTGAATATGGCGGATTGACATTGATCGACAGCGTCAACTGATAGGGCTGTGCTGCTAGCTTATAGCAAGCAAAACACAACAACAATAATGAGATAAGTGTTTGTTTCCGCATGGTCAATTAGGATTTGCGTTGAAGGTTGAGCGTGTATCCGACTAAAAATCTGACTTCCGTAAAAGTGCCCCCCGTTGAAGTCACAAATGGTGTGCTGTTGTGCAGAGCGTTAATCGTAAGGTTAAATTGATGTGCTGTCTTGATCTGATAGGCAACGGTAGCAAAGTTGTTAAGTGTTGCTCCGGCAGGTTGTCCACTTTGGAAACCTTTGTTGTATGAAACGTTCAGACTGGTGCGCAGTTTATTGCTCATAAATGGTTTGGAGACACCCAACGTAGGGCCAACTAGAAAATACGATCCTGTGTAAAATGTATTGTGACTCACATTCACCCCTCCCATCAAACCAAAATTGTCGCGAAGTCGAATATGATTGGCGTTCATATTTAAAAACCACACCTGATTTTCTCCTGTGGCATAGGTTCCAAAGGGATTCAGGTCTTGCAACTCTTGATAGCTCACGTTCATCGTGAAATTCATCGAGCGAAGTTTATTGATTACTGTATAATTCTGCGACAAACTCAGGCTGAGGTTATTTTGAGCAACACGAAACGTATCGTTCACCACACGAAGTCCCTGCTCCTGAGCGGTTCCGTAGTTAGAAAAATTGAGGTTCAGATTATAATTCTTGGTGGGCTGCAAACCCAAATTCGCTGAGCTAATAGTGCGCACCGATGTATAAGCTTTCCTGCCTGTTATGTTGTCTTGCTGCTTACCGATGCTTCCACTCAGTTTAATTCTGTTCTTCATCAATCGAATGGATGGCTCGATAGTTACGGAGCGAATATCCGTTTGCTGGTAGAAGGCTGCCAACGCCCGATAATCCGGATCGACCTGCTTGGCTTGCACTTTCAGGCCGAAGTTCCTGTGATTATAGCTGATGGAAGCATTCCCAGCCTTCAACAACTGAACCCCTACGCGTGGCTGAAAGAAACTCGGAAACGGATTGTATTGCTGCACTGTATCGAGCACCACTAAATTCATATCGCGATTGAGCAGACTCAGTCCCACATCCATGCTGAAGGTTAACCTCTTACTCAGGGCCAGTTTGCTGCTAACACCCAACGCTACATTGTCTTGTGGTTTTAGAGAGGCCGAATCGAACAAAGCAATCGATTGAACTTCGTCATAGACCTTAACCAATGAGATATCGAAATACGACCGGCGATTGCCCACACCCACTTTCGCTCCATATCCCATGCGTTTGAAAGCCGCATTTGGAGCTTCCGTGATGGTCGCGTTGGTATCTTGAGCAATCGGTTTCGCTAATCGACCATAGAATGCGGAAAATCGAAAGCCCTTGGGATTCATTTCCACTCCTCCACCCAAGAATTGAATGCCAGACATGACATAGGGATTCATTCGGATACTACGATAACCTGCGTGGAGGGTAAGCCACTTGTAGTAAGGGCTAACACCATATCTATTAAAGGGTTGACTGAACGAGCGATTTCGACTTCCATAATTGAAGCTGAATGGGATCTGCCAACCATAAACATTGATGGAAGGCGATCCGGTAACCTGCCACCAAAAAGGATCATTGCGTGGGTCCCCGTCGCCGAAATACAAGTAAGGCCCTGCCTGGACATTCACAGAGCCACTAAATATAACAGGCTTCGATTGTCCAATTTGTGAAAGGTCTTGAGCACTCATTCGCATTGAGCATACAAGAGGCAATACCACCAAAAAAAGGCACGCTATATAATTTGTTTTTTTCAAAATGGAATCGTGGCAAGCAATTATGGCTACCTATTGGTGCATGCGTTTGCATGACTTGAAGGTATTCGAGGCAATATTCACTCAATACGATTGCCTGCAGGAGTTGCTTCTAAAGAATGGTTTTATTGACTTAATATCCGGTACAGTTCAACGGGTATTTGGTTAATGACCCAGATAGCTCAGGAACTCATCCTTTTTTCGCCGCGATACTGTGAGCGTTTTTCCGTCGCTCATTTCCACATAACCTCCATCGGTGCGAACAAAGCGTTTTAGGTGATTCACATTGATGAGAGAGGAGTTATGAATGCGATAAAAACCTTTGTCGGAGAGTATCTTTTCGTATTCGCCTATAGATTTAGAGCATACTACCTCTTGACCTGCCGTGAGATAGAAAACTGTATAAGGCCCAGTTGAAAGACAATATAAAACATCCGATGTTTCTATAAAGTGAATACCCTTATCGGTAGAAACACTGATTTTATTTATTTGTTTTTGGCCTTTAATGTAGTCAAGTAGCGCGTCCATTGCCTGATTGTCGGGCTTACTGAGTGATTTAAGCTTATTTACTGCCGCTTTCAATTCATCCACATCCACGGGTTTTAGCAGGTAGTCAAGCGCTGATACTCGAAAGGCCTTCAAAGCAAACTCATTGTAAGCGGTTGTGAAAATGACCTGGATATTTAAAGATGCCAACCTTTCCACCAATTCGAATCCATTGATCTGGGGCATTTCCACATCCACGAATAGCACATCAGGTTCAATAGCAGGTATTTTCTCGAATGCCTCAACTGACGATGAAAATGATTGAATAATTTCAATTTCCGGACAATGCTTTTTTAAGGTGTATTCAAGAACCTCAATACCGCTAATCTCGTCGTCAACAATAACTGCTTTTAGTGTAGAGTGCATCATGCTTTTACTTGATTTGAATGTTTAACTAGAGCCAACTTGAGCACCACCAAAGTGCCTGAAGGTTTGCCCTCTGGCGAGAAAAGATCCGTGATACTTACGGCATCGCCTTCAATTGTATGCCTGTTGAAATTCATTATACGCTTCGCTGTAACATCCAGCCCATGAGACTTCGTTTTGAGCGATGTTTTACTGCGCAGATCGATAGCGGCTTCTCTTCCTACACCATCGTCTTTAATTTCAATTTCTATAAACCCGTTTCTACTTTGTAGACTTATAGAAAGCATTCCCGGAGAATCTTTATGCAAGAGTCCGTGCCAAATAGCGTTTTCCACATAGGGTTGAATGACCATAGGAGGCACCAGCAAATGGCCTGTGTCTAGCTCAGGGTCTACTTCAATTTGCCAGGTAAATTTGTTCTCGAAGCGCTTGTTTTCTATTTCTATATAAAGATTCAAAGCCATTAACTCCTTTTCCAGAAGCACGCTGCTTTCCATCGAATTATCGAGAATAAGACGAATGAGGCGGGCGAACTTGGTCACAAAAGCCGATGCTTCATCCGTTTTATTCTTGATGATATAACTATTTATAGAGTTCAGGCTATTGAAAATGAAATGAGGATTCATCTGACTGCGCAACGCCTTATTCTCGAGTTCATTCAGCTGCTGTCGGAAAAGACTTTGCTCGCTAGCCTTTCTGCGAATTAGACTGATTCTCTTCCTATAAAGCCAAAACAGTATAATCAATAAGGCAAAGACAATCGGCACTAAGAAAACCGCTCTTTTCCAAAATGGCGGATGTATGATCAGAGTTAATAAACGTTCTTCTGTGCACCATTCGCCTGCTCCGTTTTTAGCCCGAATACGAAGGGTGTAGGTGCCGTTGCTCAATTGTGCGAAAGCGGCTTCGCCTTCTTTACCCTGAGGCAACCAATCATGATCTATCCCATCCAATTTCGTATAATAATAGTAATCCACTTCCGAGCCGATATCGGGTACAGTAAAGCGAATTCGAAAATCATCTTCCTTATAACTCAACTGAACCGTATCAAGAGCATTATAATTCTCATAGTTGTGATACTGCTTTGAAAGCACTTCGATGGAGGTAATGAAGATTATTCCCTGCTCAATATTTGTCAGCAACATTGCTGGGTTAAATTTCCAAGCATAGTCCCTTCCGCCAATGTACATGGTGCCATTCCGATGAAATTCTATGACGTTTGCATCGGCAATTTCGAGTCCCTGTTTCTTGGTAAAATTGCGGATGTGCAGATTACTGGTATTGATTACCGATACTCCTTTATCGGAAAGCGCCCACAGGTTGCCTGCTCCATCGAGAGTCATGGAAAGTATGCGAGCACTCAGAAGACCGTCGGCAGAGGTAAAATAACGAATGCTGTCGGTCTTAGGATTTAGGCAGGCAAGTCCAATGCTGAACATATTAACCCAGATACGACCTTCCCCATCCTGCAGCACTGATTCAGCATTACCTTGAAGAATATTGGATGCAGGGCTGTCCGTGTTAAACTTCCTGCAAGAGGCAAGCGTCGGGTGGAAAAGAAATAACCCCCGTTTATCAGTCACACACCATATACCTCCTTCGCTATCTGCAAACGTTTGTATTAGGTTAAAGGAGTTTAATCCCGAAGCCTTCCTGAATGTATCCGAGTAATCGACAATGGTATCTTTCAACTCATTATAGGCATAGATTCCATTGCTTGCGGCAAGCCACAACAGGCCGGAAGAGTCGTAACTGAACGACCAAATGTATGCCCCTGTAAGGCCTTCTGCCGGAAGCTGTACCCGCTCAAGCATATCCGGAGATTGCGCATTGAACATGAGCAAACCTTGAGAGGAAGCAATATAATAGACCTGATTTTTCGCTTTGGATTGAGTTACTCCATTTACTGCGAGTATTCCCGCATACCCTCGCAATGGCACCAACCCTTTGAGTTTGCCCGTTTGGTTGGAAAAAGAATACAATCCGTTTCTGTAATAGGATCCACCGTATAAAAGGCTGTCTTTATTGGGTTGAATAAAAGCCGACAGCACATTCACACCGTTTTCAAAATCAAACTTAAGGGAGGAACCGTCGTACTCAAAAATGTCACGCGAACGCTCCGTCATGCGAGAGAAGCCTGTATTGGTTCCCATGAAAATATGATTCCCGGAGTTGTATAGACAAATACCCGTTTCCACACCTAGCGTGCGCGTCCAGCGCTCATTCTCCAACTTAAGATATTCAATAGAGCCGGAAGAGTAATCTAGTATACCAAACCCAAAATAATAGGAAGTAAAAAGAATTCTTTGTTTGTCCAGCAGTGTAAAATCATTTATTTTATTGGCATATCCCGAGTTTTCTCGCTTTTCCTTATCAATCAAATGCTGCTTCCAGGAGCCATTATTTGGATTGTATTCATAAATACCATTTACCCACGACCCCACCAATACATTTCCTTCCTCGTTGATGTGCAACTTCAAAAACAAGTTCTTTTGCATTAACTTGCTTCCATTGGACTCAAGCTGTTCTATTCGGGTGAAATCACCCGTCATCGGATTAAAACGAACCAATCCCACCCG
>JBILIX010000048.1:0-10224 GCA_044368835.1 Flavobacteriales bacterium
CCGGAAATACAGTTTCTAATTTATCAAGTACCCGCGCCCTTCGCGATGTTACAAGAAGTCATGGGGGCTCTTATTTCGCCTCGGCAGTAGGTGAGGTGAATGTGGTGGCTGCTATGAAAGAAAACAAAGCAGTGATCGGGGGAGAAGGTAACGGTGGAATCATTTACCCGGAAACACATTATGGTCGTGACTCTCTTGCCGGTTTGGCGCTTTTTCTGACGCATTTCGCAAAAAAGAAATTGTCGATGACTGCCCTGCGTGATAGCTATCCACGGTATGAAATTTCAAAGAACAAAATCGAATTGAACGACGGAATGGATGTCGATGCGATTTTGAGAAAAGTCCAGGCGATGTATCCAAACGCCGATATAAATACGATTGATGGTGTAAAATTCGATTTTGAAGACGGTTGGGTGCATTTGCGCAAAAGCAACACAGAGCCAATAGTGCGTGTAATTGCTGAACATACCGACAAGCAGAAGGCAAATGCATTGGCCGAAGAGGTAATCAACAAGGTTCGCGAGGTTGCAGGAATTTAACCGGCCGTAGCATTCATGTCGTTTTTTTTCGGAAATTTGACAGGCGTAAGCAATGTCCTTTCGCTTTTATTTCGATGAACGTATATCTAGACAACGCAGCAACTACTCCCGTTCTTCCGGAGGTTGCACAGGCCATGATGCCTTTTCTGACCGAATATTTCGGTAACCCCTCGTCTTCGCATGCCTTTGGAAGAAAAACGAAGTCGGCATTGGAACAATCGCGACGAACCATTGCTAGGCTCTTGAACTGCTCACCGTCAGAGATTATTTTTACCAGTGGTGGAACGGAAGCGGATAATTTGGCCATGCACGCTGCGATTCACGATTTAGGCTGCAAACACATCATTACTTCAGCAATTGAACACAGTGCTGTAATCAAAACAGCTCAAATCATGTCGAAGGAGTTTGGCTTGAAACTGAGCCTGGTCAAGTTCGATTCGTTGGGCAATGTAGACTTACAAGATTTGGAGCATTTGCTTGCATCCAACGACAAGTCGTTTGTATCGCTCATGCATGGCAACAATGAAATCGCCAATCTGCTGCCATTGAAGCAAGTGAGTGCATTGTGTGAAAAGTATGACGCCATACTGCACAGCGATACAGTTCAAACCATGGGGCACTATCCATTCGATTTACAAGATCTGCATATACACTTCGTCAATGCTTCTGCGCATAAATTCCACGGGCCCAAGGGAGTGGGTTTTATATACGTCAACAAGAAAGTGAAGATTAATCCGGACATTACAGGTGGAGGTCAGGAACGCGGTGTTCGGGGGGGGACTGAAAACATCAGCGGTGTGGTTGGTATGGCCAAAGCCTTGGAGTTATGTTACCACGACCTGGACGATCATAAAAACTATATCTCTGATCTGAAACAATTCATGGCCTCTGAGCTTGAAACAGCCATTCCGGAGTTAGTTTTTAATGGAAATTCCCGAAATGTAGATAGCTTATATACCGTACTGAGTATCACATTGCCTCCAACGGCAAATTCAGACATGTTTTTGTTTTTGCTTGATTTAGAGGGTATTGCATGCAGCGGTGGAAGTGCATGCAGCAGCGGAGCAGCCAAGGGTTCCCATGTATTGGATGCAATTGGTGCACTTCAACCGGGTTGCGCTAGTATTCGATTCTCTTTCAGCCGATTAAATACCCGTGCAGAGGTCCAGTTTGCATTGGAAAAGGTGAAATTGATTTGCACGGAGCCTGTAATTGCTTGAAAATCAAGATAAAGATCAGTTTTTAAAAGCGGTGAGAAATACCGCTGATAATCAGTGTATTATCTGCCGATTCCTTCTGGAGTCGAATTTTATTATTTTTTTGGGAATGTGAAAGCCTCATCCGGGCGTATCTTGCGCCCCATGAACGGAAAGAAGTCAGCCGGCAGACCGGCAACCAAGCCCGCTCGTTTAAAGAATGGGTTTTATGTGGGTGTGAAGAATAAGGGTATGTCAACCCCTGTGATGATGTACAGCCCCACACGTGAAGGTATGATGCTAATTGCCCAGCGATACGGTGTTTTCCCTGAAAAGGAAGTTGTAGTAATGGGAGAACATAAAAACGACAAATGGGTAGATCAGGAGCAACCCAAACGTGGCCGAAAAAAGAAAGAGGTCGCAGAAAATTGATCCTGATAAAAATCTTAAAAGCCCGTAAAACGGGCTTTTTTTATACTATTGGTCTATGAAAAATTACCTTTATTTTCTGTTTGCAGTAGCTCTTGTCACTGGCGCTTACTCTTGTAAAAAGGACAACGCAGGTAATCTAACCCCATCATGCGATGGGTCGCAACCAACGTATCAAAGTTCCATCAAAAGTATAATCGATACGCGATGTGCAACATCCAACTGTCATCCGAACTACGCAACATACGAAGGTTTGCTTCCTGCCTTGCAGGGTGGAAGTTTCCGACGAGAGGTGCTCGTCGATCAAACGATGCCACAAGGCTCATCGCTCACCCAAGACCAAATCAATAAAATTCAGTGTTGGGTGAACGATGGTTTTCCTGAGAATTGATTTTATAGGTGAATAACCTCACCGTATGCAGCAGCAGCGGCCTCCATAATGGCTTCGCTCATGGTTGGATGCGGGTGAACCGTTTTGATGAGTTCTTCTCCGGTGGTTTCCAACTTTCTCAAAGCAACACATTCGGCAATCATTTCGGTTACGTTGTAGCCAATCATATGCGCTCCCAGTAACTCACCATATTTAGCATCGAAGATGAGCTTAACGAATCCATCTTTATGACCTGAGGCACTTGCTTTTCCTGATGCAGAGAATGGGAACTTCCCGATTTTCACATCCAACCCTTTCTCTTTACAAGCTCGTTCGGTGAGTCCCACCGATGCAATTTCAGGCGAGCAATACGTGCAACCTGGTATGTTACCGTAATCGAGAGGCTGCGGGTGATGACCTGCGATTTGTTCAACGCAGATAATTCCTTCAGCGCTTGCAACGTGCGCCAGTGCCTGGCCCGGAGTGCAATCGCCGATTGCATAATATCCCGGCATATTGGTTTTGTAGTATTTGTCTACTACTATTTTGCCTTTATCTGTGATGATTCCTACATCTTCCAACCCGATATTCTCAATGTTGGCGATCACGCCCACTGCAGAGAGAACAACATCGCATTCGATTTGCTTTTCTCCTGAAGCATCCTTCAAAGTTACTTTGCATCCGGCTCCTGTGGTATCCACTTTCGTAACCTCTGTGCCCGTTAAAACATCCATACCCATGCCTTTGAATGATTTGGCAAGTGCTTTTGAAACGTCGTCATCTTCCACGGGTACGATGTTGGCCATAAATTCAACCAGCGTTACTTTCGTTCCCATAGCAGCATAGAAATAGGCAAACTCTGAGCCTATAGCGCCGCTTCCAACGATGACCATGCTTTTTGGCTGTGAAGGCATCACCATGGCATCGCGATATCCGATGATTTTCTTGCCGTCTTGCTTCAATGCCGGCAATTCGCGTGAGCGACCACCGGTAGCAATAAGGATATGACCTGCTGAGTATTCGGTTACTTTTCCGTCAGTTGTTGTTACAGCGACTTTCTTTCCGGGCTTCAGCTTACCGTTGCCCATGATAACCTCAATCTTGTTTTTCTTCATCAAGAATTGAACTCCCTTGCTCATGCCTTCGGCAACTCCACGACTCCGTTTTACAACCGCTCCGAAATCTGCTTTTGGAGCACCTACCTCAATACCGTAGTCTTTTGCATGATTGATGTACTCAAATACCGATGCGCTTTTCAGGAGGGCCTTCGTAGGAATGCATCCCCAATTGAGACAAATTCCTCCAAGCGCTTCACGCTCGATAATTGCTGTTTTTAAACCTAGTTGGGAAGCTCTGATGGCAGCTACATATCCGCCGGGACCGCTTCCAAGGACAATAACATCAAAATTCATTTTTGTAAAAATTTGAATGGCGAATTTAGAATGAGAATGAAAATTTTCAATCTTTTTATTCGATTGATGGTCTTCTGCCTTTTGTGCATGTAGCCGATGGGCATTAGCGTTATTTTTGCAACCTAACAAACTATAACCAGAATGCTCAACGTCGTGTTATTTGGCCCTCCAGGAGCTGGCAAAGGCACCCAATCTGAAATACTTCTTCAGCGCTACGGACTTGTGCATTTGAGTACAGGCGATATTTTTCGCTTTAACATTAAGAATGCAACGGAGTTAGGGCTTCAAGCAAAGGCCTTTATGGACAAGGGTGAACTTGTTCCGGACAGTTTGACCATTTCCATGCTTGAGAGCGAGGTGGTTAAACACCAGGATGCGAAGGGATTCATCTTCGACGGCTTTCCACGAACGTCGGCACAAGCGGAAGCGCTCGATGTTTTCTTAACGACACGCAATGCTTCCATCACATGCATGCTTGCGTTGGAGGTAGATGAAGAGGAACTCATCAAGCGATTGTTGAACCGAGCAACTACCAGCGGTCGTGCTGATGATGCAGATGAGTCGATTGTGCGCAATAGAATTGCAGTTTACAATCGCGAGACCGCTCCTGTAGCCGGTTATTATCAGGCTTGTGGTAAGTACCGGGGAGTAATGGGTGTAGGAACTGTTGAGGAAATAACCGGACGTTTGTGCGCTGCATTAGACACGTTTGTCTGAACACGCTTAGATTCTTTTTTATATGGCTGAATCCAATTTTGTCGATTACGTAAAGATTTGCTGCCGTTCGGGCAAAGGCGGAGCCGGGAGTCGTCACTTTCGGAGGGAAAAATTTGTGCCTAAAGGTGGACCCGATGGAGGCGATGGTGGAAGAGGCGGACACATAATTGTGCGCGGAAGTAAGGATGTTTGGACACTCCTTCACTTGAAATATCGAAAGCATGTAATTGCAGAAGATGGTGAAATGGGTGCCGGTGCGAAAATGTCCGGTGCGCAAGGTCATGATGAAATATTGAAGGTTCCTCTGGGAACCGTAGCGCGCGATTTTGAAACGGGAAAACTCGAATTTGAAATCACCGAAGAAGGACAAGAGTTTGTATTGGTACAAGGCGGTCGCGGTGGATTGGGTAACGACCATTTTAAAACGTCAACCAATCAAGCCCCGGATTATGCTCAGCCGGGTGAGCCGGGCAAGGAAGAATGGAAAATCCTAGAACTAAAGGTGCTGGCTGACGTAGGTTTAGTTGGCTTCCCGAATGCGGGAAAATCAACCCTCCTTTCAGTGGTGAGCGCTGCTAAACCTGAAATTGCAGACTATCCGTTTACGACCCTGGTTCCCAACTTGGGTATGGTGCGTTATAGAGGTGATCGTTCATTTGTAATGGCCGACATTCCGGGAATCATTGAAGGTGCCGCGGAAGGTCGCGGTCTGGGGCATCGATTCTTGCGTCACATCGAACGTAACTCTACGCTGCTGTTCATGATTGCTTGTGATGCCAAAGACATTCGATCTGAATACGAGGTTCTTCTAAACGAATTGAAAAAGTATAACCCTGAATTGCTGCACAAGAAAAGGCTTTTGGCAATTACGAAATGCGATATGCTGGATGAGTTGATGATCGAGCAAATGAAGCCCGTGTTACCTGCTGGAGTGCCTTCTATTTTCATTTCTGCAGTTTCAGGAATGAACGTCGATCGCTTGAAGGATCTGATTTGGGAGCAAATCAATGAAGCATAACGGCTATTGAATTAGCTCGAATTTCTTTTCCAGAATTTGAAACTCTACTCTTCGGTTTTGATGCCGGCCTTCGTCAGTTTCATTGTTGGCTACGGGTTGAAGTTTGCCGAAGAAGGTAAGTTGCAGACGGCTGGCGTCTATTCCTTTCATTACGAGGTGATCAATAACTCGTTGCGCTCTGCGTTTCGAAAGGCCGAGATTGTAGCCATCCGGTCCAACAACGTCGGTGTGTCCGGATATTTCCATGTACATCGATCTGTTTTTTTTCAATAACACATACACTTCCTCAAGTTGATTCAGAGCGGCGTCGGTGAGGAGGTCGGCATCGAAGTCGAATAGAATGGCGTCGAGTTTAATTTTCTTGTATTCGCTTAATTCCAATGGTGGGTCAACAGCAATGCTAGCCAGGTATTCATTCTCACAACTGCACTCAAGCTTGCGCTGCACAGGTCGCACTTTTATGTCGTCGATGTACATGTAGGACCATGTGCCATATCCTTTGTCGCTCATGTCTTCTGTGCGTCGAATTACTTTTAGTTCCTTGTCAGCCTTGAAGTTTCCAATGGTCAGATATTCCTCTCCGCCTTTAGCCACGTAAACATCTGAAAGCAATTGCCACGCGTTGCTTTCGTCGAGCATGTTCAACCTCGGATTGCTCATGGTGCCGGTGAAAGCCAGTTCTGTTTGCAGATTGCTTTCCGCCTTTTTCTCGGATAGTAGAATGCCTATTCCATCGGTCACGTAGTTGCAATAATCGGCCGCGCTTACATACATTTCAATACAAACCATTTCGCCCGCCGCCAATGGTCGCGTAAGTTTTGTTTGGAGATATTCGCGGTAGTTGCGCTTGCCCACACTGAAGGTGACCAGCCCCGTATATCCATCTCCGTCTTTTGCCAGTTGTTGACCGAACACATTGTTGGGTACGCCCACTTTATCGCTGCAGGTATGAAAATAGTCGGGCGTACCATCTGTGGCTTGCCACCAACCGGCAATGGTATTGAGGCTTTGCTGATTAAAGTTGCTCGGGCAGTAGGACTTTGTTTCGAAGCTGCCGTTGTTGACCAGGTTTTGCGCAGAACCTTGCGGTAGTGCAAAACCGAAAATCAATAGCAGGGTCACAATTCCTTTCATTGGAACGAATAACTGAAAAGTGTCGCCATTATTTCGGGTGTTTTCATGGGCGTTATTAGGAAGATGCTGTGAACAAAAAAGGCCCGCTGTTTTGCGGGCCTCTTTCAATAAGGGAAATGTTTATTTAACCTGAAACACAACTCTGCGATTTTGCGCCTTGCCCATTGGAGTTGTTTTGTCTGTAGCAGGAACCGTGTTGTCTTTGCCAACAACGGTAATGTTGGAAGCGGAAACACCATTATCAACCAGGAATTGCTTTGCTGCCTCTGCTCTTCGGAGCGCCAGACCAACGTAAATCTTCTTGGTTTTGGTTTCGTTTTGCTCGTCGTTGTCGCTGTGGCCCGTAAGCTCGACTTTCATGCTTGGGTTTGCCTGCATGAGCTTAGCTACTTCTTGCAGCTCAGCTTCAAACATGGCCGGAATTTCTACTGACAAATAAGAAAACCAAATGGAGGTCGAGTTAACCACCTCTGATGGTTTCATGTCGATGTTTTTTGCAGACGAACGACTGTATATCAAATCGGGATCGCGGTCTTCCGTTTTACCACAAAAGCAGCCATCAACCGATTCGATTTCGATTACTTCAATGTTGTCGATGTAGTAATAGGCATCGGCCATGATCATACCTTCTTGTGTTGTTGGTTTCATAACCTTCTCAAGCTTGATGTTGTCTTCTTCACCGAAACAGCCGAGGATGAAATACTCCTCTTTACCTGTTGAAAGGAAGGTGCCACAGATGGTTTCCCAGCCGCTCATTGTGACGATCGGTGCATTGGATTTTTCAGTAATCTGAGGAATGAATGTAAGTGCGTTTGTATTGGCATTTTGGACTTTGCGATCGCTGAAATAGATGCCGATGTTATTGGCTCCCCACTTGCTCAAATCGGATAGACTCACATTGAATTTCACACAATACGTCTTGTCTTTTGTGAGCTTTTTGGAAAGCTTCGCTTGGAGATACGTGCGTGTTTTCTTGGGGTCTTTTGTAAACGCTCTGAAGCCGGCATAACCACTGCCTTCGAAGGCTTCTTCAGTACCCAAATCATTTTTCGGAATCGCCACCTTTGAGGCTTTAGCCATGTTGTTGAACAGGTCTGCTTTTGCTTCGTTGGGTGAACCCCAGTTTTTCAGCATGAGCGGAAGTTGCCCGTATGTTTTCAGGAGTTTTACATCATCAATTTCAAAGCTCGCATCCATAACAAGATTGCTGGGTGCTGCCGGTGCTTCAGCGGGTGCTGCCTCTTTAGCTGCGGTGCCGGTTTTGGCAGTCGATGGCTTTGATGTTGTTGCAGGCTTCTTTTGCTGTGCTATGATGCCACTGGTGAAGAGCAACATGAGCAGAAATAAACTGTATTGTTTCATGATCGGTTGAATTGGTGTGCTTGTACGGTTTGTATAAAAAGTTTGAGCTTCTCTGAATTAATGTCCGGGTAAACTCCGTGTCCAAGGTTGGCAATATACTTCTGAGATCCGAATCGGTCAAGCATTTGCTTTGTTTGCGCCACTATAAAGTCGTCCGACCCATAAAGCACTGCCGGATCTAAGTTTCCTTGCAGGGTTTTATCGGTACCTGCCATGCTGCGAGCAAACTCCGGGGTTGTGTGCCAGTCGATACCAAGCGTGCGACACGGTAATTGCCCCATTTCTTCCAATGAGAAAAATGCACCTTTTGCAAATACAGTGACGGGTACTGTATCGATTGCTTTGCATATTTCTTCAATGTATGGCAATGCGAATGTGTTGTATGTGTCCTTGTTGAGTATTCCCGCCCAGCTGTCGAACAGCTGAACCATGTTGCAACCACAAGCAATCTGTTCTTTTAGATATGCGATGGTGGCCGCAGTGATTTTGCGAAGCAAGCGGTGTGCCAACTCCGGATTTTGCGACAGCATTGCGCGCGAGAGCGAAAATGTTTTTGATCCGCGCCCTTCCACCATATAGCAGAATATGGTCCAAGGTGCACCGGCGAATCCAATGAGCGGTACACGATTGTTTAGGTCGCGCTTGATGGTTGTTATGGCATCAAACACATACTTCAGATTTTCCAGCACATGATCGGTTGTGAGGCGATTTACATCTGCAGCCGTTTGAATGGTCTGGTCGAAGGAAGGACCCTTGCCTTCATCCATCCGATATGGAAGGCCCATTGCCTCGGGTATCACCAAGATATCGCTGAATAGTATCGCGGCATCTACACCCAGCAGATCAACGGGCTGGATGGTAACTTCCGCGGCGAGTTGCGGATTCATGAGGAGGTTTTTGAAGTTCCCGGCCTGCGCCCGAGTGGCGCGATATTCGGCGAGCACGCGTCCGGCTTGACGCATTACCCAAACGGGTACGCGCTCTGTTTGCTCTCCGCGAGCAGCGCGTAGGATGAGGTCATTCTCGATTTTCATGCGGTGCAAATGTACAGGTGATAAGCGGCTGCTTACCTTCGGACGTTGATTTGACATTCTTATGACGCCATTCATTCGCCATTTATTCACGTATCCCATCAAATCACTTGCTGGAATTGCGTGTGATGAACTGATGCTCGATGACCGCGGTGCAGTGGGTGATCGCAGGTGGATGCTGGTGGATGGCCAAGGTCGTTTTATTTCACAGCGGGAATGGCCGAAGCTCTGTTTGTTCAACGTGAGTTCTATCGGAACCGGATACGAAATTCGTTCTCACGCAGGTAATGTTGTTCGCGTCCCGAGTGCACTTGTGCAGGGCAAGACGGTTTCAGTGGGCGTTTGGGCCGATCAGGTGGAGTCTATCGAAGCCCCCCTTGCGATTAACGACTTTTTCAGCACTGCCTTGGATATGCCTTGCCGATTGGTGTACATGCCTGAATCGTCGCATAGAGCCGTCGATGCAACGTATGCGGGTGATGGTGTACTTACCTCATTTTCGGATGCATACCCACTTCTTGCAATTGGCTCTGCATCGCTCGACGAATTGAATGCGCGATTGCGAATGACGGGTGAATCCGAAATGGGTTGGGATCGGTTCAGGCCGAACATCGTGGTGACCACTCAAGAACCGCATGCGGAAGATGCTTGGGCTGAATTCAGAATAGGCGAAGTGGAATGCCGCGGTGTGAAATTGTGTTCGCGTTGCGTGATGACGACCATCAATCAGCAGAATGGATTGGGTGGCAAGGAGCCTTTGCGGACATTGGCACAGTATCGATCCATGAAGAACAAGGTCATGTTTGGCCAAAATGTAATTGCCGGAAAGGGCGTTGTGCGAGTTGGAGATACCGTCAGCGTTGTGCGAGTGGGGTATCCTTCTAATGCAGTATTTTGAATACAAGCTCCTTCATCAAATCGCCATCATCAGCGGATGCATTGTTGACGCCTTTCGATTTTTTGTCGGTTTCACGGATGTATCCAATGATGCGTTCCACTTTGGAAGCGGTGAATTT
>JBILIX010000333.1:0-3040 GCA_044368835.1 Flavobacteriales bacterium
AGGTGTTGCTCACAAAGAATATAAAGAGCTAACAGAAGCTGATTTTAAGTCATACCTTCACGAAGGAAAGGGCGCTTTGATTGATCTCAAAGGGTTGTACCGCGGGAAGATGAAGGAGTTGAATTATTGGAGCCTCTAATTAGTGACTAATGACAAGTGACTAATGACTAATGAAGGTTTCAAAGCGGATTGAATTAGGGAAATATCAAAATAATTTTTTTAATACACGCTAGCCGCTGGTGCCGTTTATTCGTCACTAGTCACTAGCCACTAGTCACTGTTTATGAAGCTGCTCATCACCGGCGGTGCCGGATTCATAGGATCGCATGTAGTGCGTAGGTTTGTAACTGCCTATCCGCAGTGCACCATCGTGAATTTAGATGCATTGACGTATGCGGGTAATTTGGCAAATCTTGCGGATGTGCAGGAAGCACCGAACTATCGTTTTGTGAAGGGCGACATCACCGACAAGTCTTTTGTGCAGCAATTGTTTCGAGAGGAGCGTTTTGATGGTGTCATACACCTTGCTGCAGAGAGTCATGTGGATCGCAGCATCACAGGCCCCGACGCATTCATCCAGACAAACGTAGTTGGCACAGCCAATTTGCTCAATGCCGCGGTAGAATGTTGGAAGGGAGAGATGTCCGGAAAACGATTTTATCACGTTTCAACCGATGAAGTATTTGGTTCGTTGGGAGCGGAGGGTAAATTTTCTGAAACCACTGCCTATGACCCGCGCAGCCCATACAGTGCAAGCAAGGCGTCGAGCGATCACTTGGTTCGCGCCTATCATCATACCTATGGCTTGCCCATTGTAATAAGCAACTGCAGCAACAATTACGGCAGTCATCATTTTCCGGAAAAGCTCATTCCGCTGATCATTAACAACATCAAGAATAATCGTCCTTTGCCTGTGTATGGTAAAGGTGAAAATATCCGCGACTGGCTTTGGGTAGAAGACCACGCTCGAGCCATCGACGTAATTTATCATAAAGGTGCCGATGGCGAGACCTATTGCATCGGGGGCAACAACGAGTGGAAGAACATTGATGTAGTGAAGTTGCTTTGCAAGCTCATGGATGAAAAGTTGGGCCGTTCTGCGGGTGAGAGCGAGCAACTCATAACCTATGTCACCGATCGTCCCGGGCACGATGCGCGCTATGCTATCGATGCATCTAAACTCAAAACTGAATTGGGCTGGGAGCCCACACAACCATTTGAGCGTTTGCTTTCGCAAACCATCGACTGGTACCTATCAAACGAAGCATGGCTCGAGCAAGTAACTAGCGGCAACTACCTTCATTATTACGAACAGCAGTACAATCGATAAGCATGGGATTTTTCGACAAGTGGAAGCCCAGCCGAAAGGAAAAGCCAATCGATCCGATTGACCTTTCTGTACTTGGTGTTGACATGCACAGCCATTTGTTGCCGGGCATCGACGATGGAGCCGCCAATTTGGAAGAGTCTATCCAACTCATTTTGCACCTGCAGGAAATGGGTTACAAGAAGTTTATTACAACACCGCACATCTTCTGGGACATGTACAAAAACACTCCCGAGATTATTGCAGATAAATTGGCGATTTTAAGAGAAGAGGTAAAGCGCAGGGAGATAGACGTGCAAATAGAAGCCGCTGCAGAATATTATTGCGATGAGCATTTCGAAAAGCAAATAGAGGAGAAGCGCTTACTCACGTTTGGCAAGAGAAATTTTGTGCTTTTCGAGATTTCATTTGCAGCCGAGAATGTGAATTTGGGAAGAGCCATTTTTAATATGCGATTGGCCGGTTACCAGCCCATCTTGGCTCATCCTGAGCGCTATGAATTCTGGCACGGCAACTTCTCTAATTACGAGAGCATGCTAGATAAGGATGTTATGCTACAGCTGAATGTAAACAGCCTTACAGGTCAATATGGTCCGGCATGCCAGCGTATTTCAGAGCGCCTCATCGAAAGGGGTATGGTCAGCTTCGTTGGCACCGACTGTCACCACATGGGCCATGTGCAGCTAACCCATCAAGCTCGCCAGTTGCGATCCTTAAAGCGATTAATTGATTCGGGAAAATTGCTTCATCACGAATTGCTCGATTGAAATGAATGATGCGTTAGGTTTGTCCATTTAGATCAATACATGACATTACGAGAACAATTTGAACGCGACGGTTTTTTGGTGTTGGAGAATTTCAATACCCATGAGCAATGCGATAGGCTCATGCAACGAGCGCTGGAGTTGGCCGGAACTTTCGAAATAGGCAATGAGTTCTCTGTCTTTCAAACCAAGAATCAAGCTGCAACGAGCGATGACTACTTCTTGACTTCGGGCGATCGTATCGCTTGTTTTTTTGAGAAGGATGCGTTTGATGAGCAAGGAAAATTGAAGCAGAGTCTTTTTTTGTCGCTCAATAAACTGGGGCATGCCATGCATGATTTGGATGAGGTATACAACGCCTTTACGCGTTCACCTCAAATGAAAGAATTGGTGCATGCGCTTGGGTTGACAAATCATGTAGCCATTCAAAGCATGCATATTTTCAAACATGCGCGCATTGGTGGAGTGGTAGATGTGCACCAAGATTCAACCTTCCTTTATACTGAACCAACTTCATGCATAGGCTTCTGGTTTGCGTTGGAAGATGCAACAATTGACAACGGCTGTTTGTGGGCAAAACCGGGTGGACACGAAACGGCGCTGCGCTCGCGCTTTCAACGCAAAGAAGGAGGCGGCACCGAAATGATAACCTTGCACGAGGAGGAAATAACCATTGAGGATATGATTCCGCTCGAGGTGAAGAAAGGAGCTTGTGTTGTTTTGCATGGCTACCTGCCACACTATAGCCAGCCCAACACGAGTGGTCGCTCAAGACAAGCGTATGCCGTGCATTTGGTTGACCCGAATGCACAGTACCCATCCAATAACTGGTTGCTCCGCGACGCAACCGCATTGCAAACCATATGAAGCAAATGAAATCGCTGCTATGGCTTGCAACAGTCGTTTTTTTAGCAAGTTGCTTCTCAGCAGAGAATACGGAAGCTGGGAA
>JBILIX010000334.1:0-3037 GCA_044368835.1 Flavobacteriales bacterium
GGGCAAGTCGCGCGAGGCAAGCTCCTCTTTGATTTTGATAGAAGAGATGTCGCTGAAAGCAACAGGGGTTCTGCGCCCCACTGCCATGTCTGATGTCACATTCACCTCGCTCATGGTAGAACCCGAAATCATCAGAAAATCGACTGTCTGATTTTCACCCTCAACTTCTACCGGAATTGACATGGGCTCCATTCCCACATAAGTTGCCCGTAGCAGGTAAGTTCCGTTTTTCAGTTTCAGCGAGTAGCTTCCGTCCAAGTCGGTAGTAGTGCCTGATCCGTCTTCGAAGGTTACTACGGCGCCCGGCAGGGCTTCGTTTGTTTCACCATCGAGCACACGTCCGCTGATGGTAGCTTGCCCGAGTGATGTTAGTGATATAAGAGCGCCTAGAAAGAAAAGGAGAGACTGTTTCATGAGACCCTGATGTTTGAAGCAAAAGAAAGGGGTTGAAAACCCCTTTCTATCGTTATGGAACAAAATCTTGATTAGCGTGCTAATAACTTCTGAATGGCTTTTCTGCCGTCGGTGTAAACTATTTCAATGAAGTAAACACCGGCTTCCGCTTGTGGAAATGCAATGTTGGTGTACGTTACGCCTTGCAAGTTGCGGCGGTCAATCAAACGGCCATCGGCTGATACAATCGATACCGACTCCATCGTTGAAGCGCTCTTCAATGCAAACGAACCTTGCAATACCGGGTTTGGGAAGATACTGAATGCAGCGCCTGTGTTTTCGTTGATTGCGTTCGGATTGATGTTGACACAATCACACAGGTGTTCACCCAATTCGGTGTATGTATCAGATGGCAAGCTATCCCACTCCAATGATGGATCAAATACATCAGGGTTTGTGGAAACACCGCTCAATACGGTTTGTTTGCGGATCATCGTGTTGTCCTGTGTCCACCAACGAGTTGCAGGATCGCCAGGTACCCACCATCCGCCGCCCGGATCTTCACCGATTTTACCAACGATATCGAGGATCTGATTTCCGTTTTTAACCAGTACAAACGCATCGTCACCGTTGAAATACATGGGAGAGTTGGATTGAACATAAACGGGATTGAGGAAGGTATCGGCCGCTGCAATCAGTTCGGCATCGAGAGGAACCTCTGTGCCTGTGCCGGCCAGGTCACGTTTGTCAAGCGCAAATACACGCACTTGGTGTGGCATGATCACACCGGTTATTGGCAGGAGCATGGGGTTTCCGGCTCCATCGCGGTCGCGACCCATGGAATACAATCCGTCCAACACGATGGGGTTGGGGGTTGGGTTGTAGAGCTCAATAGCCTTGTTATTATTAGACCCCTCCACATATTCGGAAATGAAGACGTCTAAACAATTGTTTTGAGCAGTAAAGCTTACTGCTGAAAAGGAAGCAGCTGCAAAGAGTAGAAGTTTTTTCATGCGGTATTTTAATTAAGCAAGCGAACAAAAGTAGACACAAGCGCCTCAAGTTCAAGCGCCCGTTCATAAACTTTACACGGAGTTTCCGAAGTATTAAGTTTTGGTTTACACAGGCTACCTTGCTTGAATTTAAGCGTCTGATTATCACGGCATCGTTAAATAACAACGAATAGTTGGCAGAAGCCACTTATTAGTTGTCGTATCAAGCTTTTCGCTTTATCTTAGCCACCCCTGAAAAACAGAAGACTTATTTGTGTACGTGATCAAAACTTTTATGCGCATGAAAACTTTTAGAGTGCTGCTGGCTGCCACGCTGGCCCTTATTTCCATGGATGCCCATGCAGCTTGGGATATTTACAAATCCGGGTTGAGCGTTAATGGCGGTTATTACGACTGCCAACTCGATGGTTTGTCGCCCAATTTCCAAAACAACTTTTTTGGTCGTTACACATCGGCTGGCACTATTCAGGTAAACTTCGCAGAGGTTCTAACCTTTAAAAACGGTGCATCCAACGTGTGCACGGCGACCATGCGCTACCGCGTGTATCGCACGTGTGATACACCGCCCGCATTTAGTTCTTTGTCACTGTCGTTCTGCTGCAATTTTGGCGGCACAGATTGTTCAGGCGGAGCATGCGGTCCTGATGTCAGCAACACAGGCGACCAGAAATGGCGCGCAGTTCCCAGCTCTACCTTGAATCTGTTGAGTGGCCTTACTTTGTCGGGCATGTATGTGATTGAGGTTTATTTTGAAGCAACAGGCTCAACATCCAACGTATCGGGCTGCGAAGAAACCAAATTCTCCAGCAATGGAGGCGCCAATTACCGGGCGTATTTTGAATACGAGGTAAACGATTATTTCGGCGACTCGAACTTTACTACCCCAACCTGGGGTGGCGACGCAGCCAATTTCACAGTAACAAACAACTCTACAACTTCCGGCTTGACAGGTAGTGAGGCCAACAGAACCCACACACCAAAATTGAATGTTGCATCCGGTTCGGGTTCTCAATACATGAGTACACAAATCGCAACGTGGGATTCTCAGCAAGAATGGTATTTCTGGGTAGGACGCGATGGAGTAGGTGGTGCGCCTTCTGATCTGGACGCGAATAACCAACAGGCCATTTACCTGTATGCGAATGAATCGAACTTGGAGTCGGGCACAGTGGACGGTTACCGAATTTTGATTGGCCAAACAGGCACATCCAACATTCGTCTGCAGCGTATCGACAATGGCACTGCCACAACTCTATTCACTTCAACAAGCGGAATTCCCACGGCTCTGACGGACTATGGAATCACTTTCAAGGTCACCCGAACGCAGCTAGGTGTTTGGACTATTTTCACATCGACACTTCCTACAAATAGTGTAAACTCACAGGCTACTCCAACACCCAATAGCTGTCCGGAGTCTCTCTCGACAGTAAACCAGGGAAGCGTTACGGACAACTCTTACGCTCCTTCCGCAAATGGTTATTTCGGTTTCATGGCGATTCATGATAATACGGCTGAGGGCCGGGCTGCAGCCGAGTTTGACAGCTTCCGATTCCGTGCATTGCCTCCCGACACCTATGTTGCTATCAATGGTTCTGTGAGTGGCTCGGTAGCTGAAAATGCTACGTTAGCCA
>JBILIX010000335.1:0-3026 GCA_044368835.1 Flavobacteriales bacterium
CTGCTCGTTTCCTCCCCACGGCTTATTATTGTTTCGATTTTGAAGGACAATCCGCATTGAAGAAAATCTACATATTACATCTCGGTAATTACTTGCTCAAGCCAGACACGGGTGTGGCCCAGAAGACGTTTGCCATGGCCGAAGCTATGAGAAGCTGCGGGCGTGAAGTGTTGCTTGTGGCCATCAGCGACCAACTAAAACCGGATACCCTGCCGGCATTTCTCGAAATTAGAACGGTTCCTAAGGCGGACTATCTGCTCGAAGCGCATCGTTTTTTTGAGTCACTCCACCCGAATGATCTGGTTCTTTTCAGGTATCCATTCGCATCACATGGTCTATTAAACTTGGTCGAACGATATGGTCGTCAAATCATCTTCGAACACAACACCATAGAGCAGGCTGAAATGCTCCTTATGCAACGCGAGCATTTTAATCGACAACCTTTATCTTGGAGCTGGAGCTATTGGAAGTACGCCGCTCAAACCCATGTCATGAAGTCAACTGAGGAGTCCCGTTTGGGCCCTGCTATTTTATCTCACGCACTCGGGGGTATTTGTGTCAGCGATGAAATTCGACACTATGAATGCACAAGACACAAGCATTACAGAGCTGTAACCATAGCCAACGGAGCCGAAAAACTCACTCATTTCAACCTGTCGGCACCGGCCTTGGAGGAGGAGTTGGTGGTAACCATGCTTATCGGATCTGAGGCTATCTGGCACGGTTATGAGCGCTTGTTAGCTGGATTAATGCTGAATCCTGTTTTGTCAAAAAGAGTGGTAATACAAATTATAGGTATTGACCAACCAACTTCCTTTACATGGCCTTCCCCCCACAACCACAGGGTAGAATGGCTGGGCAAAAGGACAAAGCAAGAGATCAGCGAATTATTGAATCATTGTCATATTGCTGCAGGCACACTCGCGCTTTACAGGAAGTCAATGAAGGAGGCGTCTCCGCTGAAGGTGCGTGAGTGTCTTATGCTAGGACTACCCATGATTATCGGTTATGTCGACACGGATGTAAGCGCGGATAGTCGTTTTCAGCCTTATCTATTCAACGTGGAAAACAATGATACGCCAATCGATTGGTTGGCTGTTGAAGCGTGGTATATCAAGTTAAACGAACAGCCTAATCGCCGTCAAACACTGGCAATGTTGGCCTCTGATGTACTCTCGATGAATACTAAGGCCAAACGATACCTGGATTTTTTGGATGATTTGAGCCAATAATCGTTGGTTCAAATGAAGGTAAAGGATGTTCTATATTTGCGTCATGCGTTTAGATCCGTTCATAACCGACTTGCTCTACGATCACGATTGTGTTATTCTGCCAGAATTCGGCGGAATGGTAGCCAACTATCGCTCGGCAAGATTGAATGTTATTTCGCATGTTATTCAGCCTCCATCGAAATCGATTGGGTTCAACCCGAGCCTCAAGTACAACGATGGATTGCTCACCAATTACGTTTCAGCTGCCTTGGGCATGAGCTACAAGGACGCGGCGGCTCTGGTAGCGCAAACCATCGCAGAATACCAGCAAATGCTGGCTGCTGAGGGTAGATTTTCGATTGATCGCATTGGTGTGTTTTATAAAGACCGTTTTGGTCAGGTGCAGTTTATTCCCGAGGAGCAGGAGAATTTTCTCATGTCGTCATACGGTCTGAAACCCATTCAGCTTAAACTTGTTGGTGGAATGACAAACCCGGATTCCTCCAAAATTATTCCGATGAATGGCACAAACACGCGCCCTTGGAAAGTGGCTGCTGCCATTTTGTTGCCGGCGCTTTTGGCGGGTTCATGGGTGTTGGGAAGCCGCGTTGGGAAACACGACGAAATGAGTTTCGCTTCAATGAATCCGTTTGGTGAGCCGCGCAAAGAATCGGTCTACGCTCCCGTGGAGTCATCTTGGGATCTTGCCATGACGTTTTCTATGCCGAATTACGACTACTTGCTGAACAACGCCGAATCGATGCCGATTGATTTCGTGAATGGCGTGGTGGATTCAGAGGGTATTGAGTTGAAGGCGCGCGCTTATTCTCAGGAGGCCATTACGTCTGTCGAAGAAAAAGCGGAGCCTGATGCTGTTGTTCAAGCCGCCAAGGTTTCTGAACCAAAGGCGAAAAAGACCGTGTCGAACAGCACGTCGGCTTACACGCTTATTGGCGGGGCCTTTCAGGTGAAAGAAAATGGTCAGCGTCTAATCGATCAACTCCGCGCTCAGGGTTACGATGCTCAATTCGCAGGAATGCGCGATAATCTTCATTTGGTTGCATACGGTCATTTTAGTCGACGTGAAGATGCAGAGGCTGTAAAAACAAAAGTGCAAGCATCCGGAGCCAAGGCCTGGATTCGCACCAATCAATGAGTGCAATGATTTCCCTTGACGGTATTCGTAATATCATTTTTGATTTTGGTGGAGTTTTATTTGAAATCGACTACGATTTGCCTGCACAAGCATTCGATGATTTGGGGTTTGCCGGTTTTCGTGATTTATATACCCAAGCAGCACAAAACCCGATGTTCGACTTATTGGAAACCGGTAAGGTAGCCAATGATGAATTCCTTGATTTTCTCCATCAGCACGTGCCTCATGCCACCCGCGAGCAAGTGACTCACGCCTGGAATGTTATCCTCTTGCACATTTTGCCACAGGAGGTGGAGTTTGTGAACGCGCTGCGTAAGTCGGGAATACGAACGTTTTTGTTGAGCAATACAAATGCAATTCACGTTGCGGAATTTGAGCAGATGATAGCCGATAGCATGGACGTGCGTGTGTTTCGAGATGCGTTTGAAAAGATCTACTATTCGAATGCGATTGGCCTTAAAAAGCCTCATCCGGAAACCTTTTTAGAAGTGTGCGCTTGGAATGGTTTGAAGCCGTCTGAAACTCTTTTTATTGACGACAGCAAACAGCATGTGGAAGGTGCTCTTCGAGCAGGTCTTCATGCATATCATCTGCAGCCCGGTGAGCGGGTGAGCGAGCTGCTCAGAAATGCCTAGTATCTAATCTTCCGCTATTTCAAT
>JBILIX010000049.1:0-10143 GCA_044368835.1 Flavobacteriales bacterium
TTTGTAACCATTCAAGAAAAACCAACCGATTTTGCGGTTGAACCAGTTTTCGAAGCTTGATAAATAGTGAATAATCATGTCATTAATGATTTTTTGCCGAAGCGTTCATATTCAGTTTACAAGCTACTAAACGTAAGGCATCTGAGAAATGTTTCGTAATGAGATTAATCACCCGTGAGCTGTTGAAAAAGAAGGTGTTAATCAGTCACGCAATTGGTAATGTTTGCCTGGTAGCACTCGTATCAAACCCTCGAACTCCAGTTGAAGCAGTGTAGCATTCAGAACCCCCCAACTCAGTTGTGTGGTGGCAAGCAAGTCATCGAAAAGCGCATTTGGATTCTGTTGAATTGCATTTAGCAGGTGGTTGGAATTCGCATCCCTATGCTCTGAAAAGATGAGTTGAGTTTGTTTTGGTATTGCCGGTTGATCCCATTGCAGGTAATGCACTAAGTCTTCGGCTGAAGTAAGTATTGCCGCGATGTTATTTTTGATGAGTTTGTGGCAACCTCTGCTATAGGCGTCCTGGATACGCCCCGGTACCGCAAATACATCCCGCCCATACGACTGTGCAATATGAGCCGTAATCATACTTCCACCTTTCAAATCGGTTTGAACCACAACGGTGCAGTCCGACATGCCGGCAATGATGCGGTTGCGCATGGGAAACATTTCTGGAGCAATTCCGGTGTGGCTCATAAACTCAGATACAATGCCACCATTGGATTCCATGCGGGCGGCTAGCGGTTTGTGTATGGTAGGATAGATACGGTCTAGGCCATGGGCAACGCAAGCGATGGTTGGAAGGTTGTACTCTACCGCTGCCGCATGTGCTGCAGCATCAATGCCATGTGCCAATCCGCTAATAATGGTTGGCTTGTGCACCGTAAGGGCTTCAATGAGCATTTTGCAAAAGTTCTTCCCGTATGCATCGGCTTTGCGAGTTCCAACAATACTAATGGCTTTTGCCGGATTCCATTCTAGATTGCCTCGGGCGTAGAGTATAAGCGGACTGTCGTCGCATTGCCGCAGGCGGTCGGGGTAGTGCTGGTCGACCCATGTGGCAACTCTGATTCCTTCACGAAGTATATAAGTCACTTCCTTTTCCGCCCGCTTCAAATCGGCCTCACCAATGGATGCGGCGGTTACACGACCAATATCGGGAATGGAACAAAGCCTGTTGGCCTTTTCTCGGAATACAGCCTGAGCGCTCCCGACATGTTTTAAAAGTGATTTTGCCTTAACCGGCCCTAGACCGTTGATGTTTGATAAGGCAATTAAATAGAGCAATTCATCATGCATAGCCAATGCAGCGTGGATTCATGGTTGAACCACCATGCCACAAAGCTGGATTGCATAAAATGGAATATATGCTATTTATTCGTCTGGATGTACTGCTCAATAGCCATGCTCATGGAAGGAGCTTTAGGTGTCGGGGCCATCACATCAATACGGAGTTTGGCATCTTCTACTGCTTTCGCTGTAGATTGACCAAAGGCTGCTATTCTGGTTTTATCTTGCTTGAACAGCGGAAAATTCTTGAATAGCGACTCGATGTCGGAAGGTGAGAAAAACACCAGCATGTCATATTTCACGTCGGCCAAATCAGACAAATCACTGCACACAGTGCGATACATGACTGCCTTTGAATATTGGATTTTCTCTTTTTCGAGGGTGTCTGGAATACTTGGTTTCAAGATATCACTGCAAGGCAACAAAAACTTTTCGGTTTTGTGTTTGCGAATAGGCTCCATCAATTCTTGAAAGGTGCTGTGACCGAAGAATATTTTACGCTTGCGGAATTGAATGTATTTCTGCAGGTAATAGGCTATGGCCTCCGACATGCAGAAGTACTTCATGGTTTCGGGAATGGTTATACGCATTTCCTTCGCCAAACGGAAGTAATGATCGACAGCGTTGCGACTGGTGAAAATCACAGCGGTATGCTCTAGCACATCTACGCGTTGTTGGCGAAAATCAAGCGCTTCCAGCCCCTCTACGTGGATGAAAGGCCGATAATCAATCTTCAGCTTGTGCTTTTTCGCGAGATCAACATATGGGTTCTTTTCGGCACCCGGATCTTGCTGCGTGATCAGTATGGTCTTGACTTTTTCGGCCATTGTGAGATGCTGCTGTAGTTCGGTTTGTTTTCTGCTCAATTCGTAATTAACCATTTTATGCCCATGGCAGATGGCAAAATTTCGAGCGTGCAAATGTAGAAAAGAATGTAGAATGGTGTAACACCCGATTCAACAGCCGTAAGTAATGATCGAATAAGCCTGTAGGATATAGCAAGAAGTATGATTGCAGCACTTCCGACAATGATGCCCGCAGCCTGCTGCGTGGGGAAATACGCTATTGCCATCGCTAACGGAAACAGCAATAACCCAAGCATGCGATTGGTGAGGAAAACACTGTATTCGTATTCTGAAAGGCTAAAGTCTCCGGCACTTAAGACCGCTATGGAGCGCAGCACGATTCTTTTTAGAAGGTAAATCCCGAACAAAATTCCAACGAGCGATAGGTACGGCAAAACACCGTTGAGCTTCATGTCGGGACGGAAATACTTGATGCCAGCATATGCTATTAGTCCGGCCTGTAAATAAAATACGGAGTTGAACAGAAGGTTTGCGCGCGGCGTATTGGGTTCTTCGCGAATGGTTTGACGCATGGTGCGTATGTTCCACATGCTATTCCACAAACGAAAAATGCGCGCAGGATGTACTCTGCGTGTATAGGCAAGGCTTACCAATGTGAACAGAAAGACCAGTACCATCCAGTCTTCCGACAAATTAACGGCTTCTCTTAACGTTCCTTCAGGCATGTGCAATGCTTATCGAATCATTTTCAGGAAATTTATTTCGTTATCACTAAGGTGACGATAACGGCCTCGTGGTAAGTCGCGCTTGGTGAGCGACCCAAACATAACCCTGTCTACTTTTCTTACGGTGTATTTGAAGTGTTCGAATACGGCCTTTATGATTTTGTCTTTGCTGCTGTTAATGCGCAAGCCCACCTGACGAGGGTCGGCACCTACAAGGCTTATCTCATCAGCCTTTACAAAACCTTCTTCGAGGCGAATGCCCTCGCGAATGGCATCGATGTGCTCTCCGCGAATTTTTTCAAGGGTTTCGACGTGATACAGTTTTGGAAATCCGTTTTTCGGGGATGTAAGTCGGCGGGCCATTTCACCGTCGTTGGTGAACAAGAGCAACCCCGTGGTCATGCGATCGAGACGGCCAATTGGATAGATACGTTCTTTGCATGCGCCTTCAATCAGGTGCATAACCGTCTTCCGCTCCAAAGGATCTTCGCTGGTGGTGATGTAGTCTTTCGGTTTATTCAGAATAACGTATTGCAGTTTTTCGGGTTTTAGGTTTTTGTCGTCGTACTTCACCACGTCCACCTTCGGGTCTACCTTCATTCCCAATTCAGTCACAACTTTGCCGTTCACCTTCACCAAGCCCAGCTCAATCAATTTGTCGGCTTCGCGTCGTGAGGCTATTCCTGCGTTCGAGAGAAAGCGGTTTAATCGCATCAATCCATCGTCGTTTTTGGGCGCCGGATCCGCATTTCGCTTGCCTAGGTACTTGCCCCCTGAAGGGCCTCGTGAAGGTCCTCGTGAAGGTCCTCGTGAAAATTCACCACGTGAAGAACCGCCTCGTGACTTTCCGTCGCGTTCTTCTTTTTGTTCCCATGGTTTGGGCGCGCGTTTCGGTTTATCGGTCGGTTTGAACTCTGTTTTTCGAGTGGGTGCGTTGCGCCCTGTGCCACGCGTGCCACGCTTCGACTCCAGTTCTCGCGGCTCCCTTTTGGGCTTATCAGAAGAAGGCTTACTTTTTTTATCGCTGCGAACATCTTTGTCGCGTTTGTTTCCTGAAGGTCGAGGCATAGTGCTAATTTATGTCGCGAAGGTACGGTGTTCTTAATGAGTTGGAAAGAACGCCTGCTCCAGATGCGTGATCTCGGTTTTACCTTCTGCATGAATGATGGAGACAATATCGAACCGTGGCTCCTCATCAACCCGATAGCACCTCAAATAGTAATCGGCACTCTTACAAATTTTACGCTGCTTAGCATAGTTAACGGCCTCCCAGGGAGCTCCGTAATCGGCACTGAAACGGGTTTTAACCTCCACGAATACAATCGTGTTTTGCTTCAGAACGATCAGGTCGACTTCATAACGGGAATAGTGCCATTGTGTTTTTACGACCCGATACCCTTTTTCAGTGAGGTAGGCGGCCGCAATTTTTTCACCCCAGTCGCCTTTTTTTTTGTTTTCTGATTTCTTCATAGCCGGCTAAAATGCCAGTGTCTCAGAAAGTGCTTTATGCCTCAACGGCATAATGAGAGGTTTATGAGTTGGGTTAGAGCGAAATAAAAAATCCCCCGATAATCGGGGGATTTTCATGTGTCAAGTGTGTTTCATACAGCGGCTTGATACCCGCCAGCAAACTCTTATTTAAGGGTTATTGAAGAGCTGCCAATCATATTACCACCTTCGTAGATGTAAATCTTGTAATTCCCTTTTTTGTATTCGAATCCTTCGTTAGCGGTGTAGTAAATACAAACATCGGTATCGGTCTGCTGGTACTCCACTTCGCGGCTTTCACTGTATTGAACTTGTGCGCCGTTGACAGTAGTTGTTCCGGATTTTTTGCCTGTAAGTACTTGGCCATCCGGGCCTACAACTGCCATTTGCAGTACGCGGGTGCCTGGTTTGGCAATGCTGTTTTTGCGAATGTTGAAGCAAGACTTGATGGTTTCGGTCTTCGATGCACGATCGGTGTCAACTGATTTACCCGAGTTGCGCTCGCGCAGTGCGAGGTTCTGGAATTCTCCGGCTGATAGAACTGATCCCTTCGCATTCATCTCGCGTGAGGTGCTGAGCTCGCCTTCCAGCTCGCGGCCTTTGGCCTCAGCACTGTTGGCGCGACTCGATTCTGCATTGCGCTCTGCAGTGAGCTGAGCGTTTGCTTTGTTGAGCGAATCGATTTGCGCGATGTAGTTTTTCATGATTCCGCGCAAGGTTTCAGCCTCTGCCTTCAGTTTGCGAATGTCGTAGTCTTTGTTTTTAACCTTCTTGAGCAATGAAGCAAGTTCATTTTCTTGCTCATCTATTTTCGACTGCATCTCGGAATTGGTTACCGAGAGAGTGTCGTATTGCATTTTCATGCCTTCCAACTCCACTGCCAGGTCTTGACGTTCTGTGTCCAGGTTGGCGTACTCCTGAGATATATATACAATCTCCTTGTCTTTCTTGTTGAGGTTGTAGGCCATGATACCTACTGCACCCAATAGCACAGCGATAATGGCGATGTAGACTTTGTTGCTCATGTGTTTTTGATTTTAAAGTTTTCCTTGAATGAGCGAAGCTAGTTTGCACCCCTGTGGTTTCTTGTGACTTTTCACTTACTTATTAAGATTGAATTGTGTAATTGCACATCTTGTAGCACGACACATTCTTTTTTTGTGCTTTGCCAATTCTATTGAAACCTTCTATATTTGCCCCCCGTTTAAGGTTTCACCTTGCGTTTTTTACATACAGGGTCCTGTGGCCGAGTGGCTAGGCTCAGGTCTGCAAAACCTGCTACAGCGGTTCGAATCCGCTCGGGACCTCCAAGAGAAGGAGGCTGACTATTCAGCCTCCTTTTTCTTTTTCATCCGGTCTTACGAATCCAAGGAGATTGCAACTTTTTTCTTTTGTGGAGTTGGAATTGAAAGTTTCTGAGCCAATATTGCAATTCATTATTAAAACCAAATCTCATGAAAAAACTTGTACTTTCTTTGGTTGCAGCTGTGATGGCCCCTGTGTTGTCTTGGTCGCAACTTGCTCCCGGCTCCTTCGGCCAGGATTTTACTGTTACTGATCAGTTCGGTGAAACTCACAATCTTTATAGCTACCTCGATGAGGGTTATACTGTTTTCTTGGATGTGTCTGCTACTTGGTGCGGCCCATGCTGGGGTTACCACATCGGCGGTGCTTTGGATGAAGTGTATATCAACCACGGTCCTGCAGGCGCTCCAGGCGTTGCTGCTGCTACCAGTGATGATGTAATGGTTATCTGGATCGATGGAGATGGAGCTACCACAGATGCCGATATGGCCGGAACAGGCGCAAACACACAAGGTAACTGGTTGAACCCAGCAGGAACGGCTATCGATTTCCCAATGGCTAATCCAGCTTCAGCAGCTGCCACCCAAATTAACACGGACTATGCGATCGCATACTACCCAACAATCTACCGCATTTGCCCAAACCGCATCGTTACTGAAGTTGGTCAGTTGGCTGCCGGCGATTTGTATGCTTCAGTTGGCGATTGTCCAGCTCCAGCATCGTTTAGCAACGACCCATTGATGCTTAGCTACAACGGTGACGTTGTTACTTGCGGCGATGTAAACATTGCGGTAACCATCCAGAACAATGGTCTTTCTCCATTGACAGCTTGCACAATTACAGTAACCGGTGGTGTTGCTCCTATTTCATACAACTGGACAGGTAACCTCTCTACTTACGGCGTTGCTGAAGTAAACGTTGGAACTGTTAGCATGACCGGTGCAGGTAACCTTCAAGTTGCTATCACTTCTGCTGACGACGATGCGAGCAACAACAACTACACTGCTTCAATCGGTTTCGCTGATGATGCAACTACCCACATCAAAATGGAAATCACTTTCGACAACTGGCCTGAAGAAGTTTCATGGGAAATCACCAATGAAAACGGAACTGTTGTAGCTAGCGAGGCATACAGCAATGCAAACGCGGATGGTTCTTCACTTGTTGAGCACGCTTACTTGCCATCTACCGGTTGCTACCAGTTCACTTGGTACGATGAATTCGGTGATGGTTTGAACGGTTCTATCTGGGGTGCTACAGACGGTTCGGTTTTAGTACGCTCTATCAACAACGACGGAAGCACTGCTTCAGTTCTATGGGATTACGATGGTAGCTACGGATTCTACGAAGCTGCTGCTAAAGCAAACGTAAACCAACTCGTGGGCATCGAAGAAGTAGCTTCAGCTGCTGACTTCCGTGTGTATCCTAACCCTGCTACTGATCGTGTAACATTTGACTACACTCTTGCTTCTAGCGAGAACGTTGTAATCGAAATGGTTGACATGGTAGGTAACATCGTAAGAGTTCAAAACCTCGGCAACATGTCTGTAGGCGCTAACCAAAGCCAAATTTCTTTGGATGGTATCGCTGCAGGTATCTACATGGTAAACTTCAAGGCTGGTAACAGCGTGTCAGTTTCTAAATTGACCGTTAAGTAATCACAGCTTAATTGAAATAAAAAAGCCGCCCCATTGGGGCGGCTTTTTTATTTCTCTGTCGGAATGCCCGACTGATCGAGCAAGTAGACCAGCGCTGTCATTGCGGCGGCTCCTAGCTCAAGCTCTCGCTTGTTTACGTTTTCAAAGCGATCGTTGTTGGTGTGGTGATAATCGAAATAACGTTGACCATCCACATTCAAACCAAACAATGCTATTCGGTCATCTTTCAATGGACGAATGTCGACGCCACTGCCACCCCTGCGAAAGCGAAACAGGTTGTAGGGCTCTAACAAGGGAAGCCATGATTGTGCAAGATCGAATTGCGCATCGCTGAGGTCGCAATTGAAACCCACCGGAGTGAAGCCTCCGCCATCGCTTTCCAATGCGGCAACGTGAACCAGTCCGGATTCCTTGCAAACACGCGCATACGTTTCTCCGCCGTCGTTGCCAAACTCTTCGTTTATGAAAAGCACCGCACGAATGGTGCGCTTCGGTTTGTAGCCAATTGCCTTTAGGGTGCGAATCATTTCAATGGATTGTACGATGCCTGTTCCGTCATCATGAGCTCCTTCACCGATGTCCCAAGAGTCGAGGTGACCGCCAACAGTAATGTATTCGTTGGGAAGCTCAGTTCCTCGAATTTCTGCAACAACGTTGGCTTGCATGGTGCGGTCGAAGGCCTCACATGAAAGCTCCAGGCTAAATAGGAGGTTGGGATTACTTTTCAAATCCTGACTCAACTGACGCGATGCAACTGCGCTAAGTGCAGCAGCCGGAATGCGTGTAACACCTTCCTCATAATTGGTAGCTCCTGTATGCGGATAGTTGTCGTCGGCGAGGGTTAGTGAACGAATGAGACACGCAATGGCACCGAGTTTCGCAGCCTCGCTCGGGCCTTGCCCGCGAATTGGGTAACCTCCTCCGTAGGCCGCTCCGGTATTGATGAGCGTAGCATCGAGTGGCTTATTGTAAAAAACAATTTTACCTCGCACCTTTTCTTCGCCCAAGGCCTTGAGTTCCTCAAAACTTTTTACCTCGACAACTTCCGCTGTGATTTTTTTTCCTTCTGTGCCCACTGAGCCCCCGAGTGCTGTCAATGCAAGTTGCTTCTGCGTGCCATCCCATGTATAGCCTCCATACTCATACAATCCGCGCGTCCAGTGCGGAACTTCAACGGGCATGAGGAAAACGTTGTCAGCTTTAGTTTGGTCCAGGGTAATTTTCCCCCAATCAATTGCTTTTTGCGCACTTTCTGATCCGGCCAGTCGATGGCCAATACTCTTGCACAGATAGCGCAAGTTTTCATAGCATTCGCCGTGTAGCATCACCTCGTTATAGATTGAAGCTAGCATGGTGGAGTCGGATGCGGGGGTTGTGGCTTGACCACACGCCATGTGACTTCCTGAAACCACTAAAAGGGTGTAAACGATTTTTCTCATTGCATGTATGATCCGTTATTGATGTCAATGCCTTGGCCGGTCATGGAGGTTTGCTGGTTGGAAAACAAAAACGCCACCATCCGTGCAATTTCTTCTGGTTGCGAAATGCGCCCCAATGGCACATAGCTCATTTGCCTGTTAAATTCAGCATGGTAAGACTCGCCTCCGCGATCGGCTAAGCGCTGAATGCCGGCCTTTGCCATTTCGGTTTCTACCCAACCGGGGCAGAGTGCATTTACTAAAATGTGATCGCTTGCTAGTTGAACCGATAGCGAGCGAGTTAATCCCAACAAGCCGGTTTTCGCGGTGCAATAACCCGTGTAGTTGGGCACACCAAATCGCGCTAAGCACGACGATGTGATAACGATATGTTTGAAGGGGTCGTTCGATTTTTTCAAGAACGGAAGCAGTTCCATGATGGTTACATACGTACCCGTAAGATTTATGCTGATGATTTCATCCCAGCGATCCTCTGTGCCGTAGTGATTTTCGCCGCCCACGCCTGCGTTGGCAAACACACCACAGAGTTGTGTGCTATCGTTGAAATGCGCTGCAATGGTTTGCTGCCAGCTTGCAGCGTTGCGAATATCAATAGCAGCGATGGTGTGGTTTTCGGGGTTCGCAAGCATGGAATGCGTTTCTTCCAGCGTTGTTTGCGTTCGCCCGATGAGCAGCAAGTTTACTTCCTTGTTTTGCGAGAGCAACTCTGCTGTGGCGCGTCCCATGCCTGAGCCTGCACCGGTTATTACATACGTTTTTTTCATAGTTGTTTTGGAATGGCCAATGTACTAGCCTAAGAACAATCGATTGCAATTTCGGTTGTCTGCCTTTTCATGGTTGTACAAACAATCGCTGGCTTAGCTTTGCCTTGAAGTTCAATTATGAAGTACAATCTGAGTGAAATAACCGAGGTTATCCGCAACCGCAGAAGCATTGCTCCTGAAAAGTTCTCATCGCGCAAGGTTCATCGCGAACAGGTAGAGTTGATGCTCAACAACGCGCTGTGGGCCCCAACTCATGGTCTCACACAGCCCTGGCGCTTTCGGGTGTTCATGGGCGATGGAGTGAATCGTATCCGACAGTTTGTTCCTGACCTCTATAAGAACATCACTTCCGCTGAAAAATTTAGCGCCGCGAAATTCGATCGCATGGCATTGCGCCTCGAGAAATCCTCGGTAGTCATCGCTGTGTGCATGGAGCGCGACCCTACAGGGAAGATTGATGAGGTGGAAGAAATAGAAGCTGTTGCCTGTGCCGTTCAGAACATGATGCTCACAGCTACGGCTTATGGCTTAGGCACGTTTTGGTCAACTCCGAAGTTGCTCAATCACGTGGAGGCACACCGATTTTTCGATTTGAAAGCAGGCGATTGTTGCCTGGGATTGATCTATGTAGGTTATCCGGAAGGGGAAAACCCTGTGCAACACAGAAG
>JBILIX010000336.1:0-3020 GCA_044368835.1 Flavobacteriales bacterium
AAGGGCTGTTATCAATAAGGTGCTCAATGAATGGATCGACCCGCAGAATGCAGCACTCTTCAACCAAGCTATCATGGAGTTTGGTGCTTTGCAATGTACACCGCAGAAACCCAATTGCGAGATTTGTCCGCTCAAAGCCGCTTGCCTCGCTTTTGCGGGAGGTCGGCAGACCGATTTCCCCATGAAGGCGTCCAAGACCAAGGTGAGCGACTTATGGATGTATTATGTCGTTGCTGTTCATGATGGAAGCGTCTTGGTTCGGCACAGACAGCATTCCGGGATATGGAAAGGTCTCTATGATTTTCCATCCATTGACTCGGATGTTGCTTTGGGCTCTGCAACAGCGCTTCATCAGTGGCGCAGCGAGCGAGCTATTGCTCATGATTTGCTTTTGTGTTCTGCTCCAATTGAACTTTTTCATGTGCTGTCGCACCGAAGGGTGCATGCGGTTTTTTTCGAAGTGAAGTTGCCAAACAAAATTGCAACTCTTGGCACCGAGCAATGGTTGCCGATTGATGAATTGGAGAATCTCGGCGTTTCAAGACTTGTTGATAGATATATCCAAGAGCATGGCCAAGTGCTGCATGGAATGGAATAATTTTGCTATAACTCATTCCATATAGGAATAAGACTTGGGGAGCCGGTGAACGTAGGTTTGCGGCGTTAAACAAATTATTCACCCTAAATTTTTAAACACATGGCAAGCGTAAACAAAGTAATCTTGCTCGGACACCTTGGTCGTGATCCCGAGACAAAAAGTTTCGAGAACGGAGGCAGCGTGTGCTCCTTTACCATGGCTACTACGGAGAGCTATTGGGATAAAGAGAAAGCAGCGCGCGTTGAACTTCCAACAGAATGGCACAACATCCGGATTACCCGTCCGGGGTTGATTAAGATTGCTCAACAATATCTGCACAAGGGCAGTCAGGTTTACTTGGAAGGTAGCCTGCGCACGCGTCAGTATCAAACCAAAGAAGGGGAGACGAAATACTTCACGGAAGTTTCAGTGAACGACATGGTGCTTACCGGTGGTCGTCCAAATGGCGAGGCATCTGCACCTTCGGGTCATGCCGAAATGTCGGCTCCAGTTGCTGTTCCTGCTTCAGTGGGAGATGATGACCTTCCATTTTAAGTTGAACTAATACACGTTGATTGGAAACGATTAGTTTAACCGCACACATTGCGACTGTAGTATTATCAGTATGGAGCAACACCGGCCCCTTGGTGGCGGTGTTGCTTCTGCTTTTGTGCAGTGCGCTCATCTCGAGCAGCGAAGTGGCTATGTTTTCCCTAACCCCTGCGCAAAAGGCTGATTTAATAAACTCGAAGCACGGTTCGGATCAGCGCATTTTGGAGCTGCTTGAAACACCTGATAGAGAGAAGGGGCCGAAGCGTTTACTTGCCACCATTCTCATTGCAAACAATGCGGTGAACATCGCCATTGTATTGCTCTCCTCCCAGATTACGGCCGGATTCTTTGCAGACGGAACTTATCCTGAATGGCTGCAAACGATGATTGATGTGGTGGCTATCACGTTTGTGATAGTTCTTTTCGGTGAAGTAATTCCGAAAGTGTACGCAACCGGCAATAATTTGCAAGTCGCTCGCTTCATGGCGATGCCTCTCGAGTTCATTCGCCGTTTGTGCAGTCCGCTGACGTGGTTTCTTATGCGCTCTTCTTCGTTGCTCGAGACACGCTTAAAGAATAAAGTACGAAGCAACATTTCGGTTGATGAGCTCGGGCATGCGCTCGAGCTAACTGCCGACGATGGTCGAACAGAAGAGGAACATAAAATCCTGGAAGGTATCGTAACGTTCGGTGGAAAGGAGGCAGCTCAGATTATGACGCCTCGCACCGATATCGTATTTCTTGCTATCAACCTGACATTTCAGGAAGTACTTGCAATTGTATTGGAAAAGGGGTATTCGAGAATGCCGGTCATAAAGGACTCGTCGGATGAGATTGCAGGTTTTCTGTTTATCAAAGATCTATTGCCGCACATTGAGAAGCCGGAGTTTGAATGGCAAGCGCTAATCATGCAGCCGTTTTATGTTCCGGAGAATAAAATGATTGACGATCTTTTGCAGGAGTTTCAGCACAATAAAATTCACCTGGCTATTGTGGTCGACGAATATGGTGGCACTTCCGGCCTCGTTACGTTGGAAGACATTCTGGAAGAAATCGTTGGAGAGATAAAGGATGAGTTTGATGAGGAAGAATTGCATTATTCGAAACTCGATGACTACACCTTCATAGTGGAGGGTAAAACACCCTTGGTCGATTTATATAAGATTTTGGATGTTGATGGCGCGGTGTTCGAAGAGCACAGGGGTGATAGCAGCACGCTGGCCGGCTTTATGCTGGAGCAATCGGGACGCTTATTGGAGCGAGGTGATTCGGTTGATTTCAACGGGTTCAATCTCTTTGTGGAGGCGGCAGATAAGCGAAAGATCAAACGTGTGAAAGTCACTATTCCCCAATAATCACTCAACGGAATGCGAAAGAAAATCGGTATCGTGACTGCGGCAATACTTGTGGCGATTACCACGTGGTGGTATCTGGCGAATTCCGGTTCGAGTGTTCCTAAGCCGCGCGGTTATTTTCGAATTGCTTTGCCGGAGCAATCTTATCGCATGTATGAATCGATTTGCCCCTTTAAGCTTGAGGTTTCTACTGCGGCCCAAATGGAAATTTTCCGTGATCGGCAATCGGTCGATTCGTGTTGGTTCAACATTTATTACCCGAAGTACAATGCGCGTGTGCATTGCACGTACATGCCTGTAAACGACAGGCTGCCCCAATTAATTGATGACGCATATGGCTTTGCAGCCAAACATGAAATGAAGGCGTCTGCATTGCGACGGACTATCATAGGCGACTCGCTTCGCGATGTGCATGGAATCATCTATGACATTGAGGGTGATGCTGCTTCGAATGTTCAGTTCTTTCTGACCGATAGTACGAACCACTTCCTCCGAGGTGCGCTCTATTTTTTCAATTCACCCAATCCCGACTCCAT
>JBILIX010000337.1:0-3013 GCA_044368835.1 Flavobacteriales bacterium
TGGTAAGACGTCGCTCCCGATACGGCAGGTGTCGTAAACACATTGCCCGTTGAGTTGCGGCAAACACCGTAAGGACCGTTGATGGCTGTTGGGGCGGCCGGAGCGCCTGTGCAACAACCCTCATTTACCTGTCCGTTGCAATTGTCGTCGAACGTGGTAGTGCACAATTCTGTTGCGCTCGGATTAATTGCTACTGAGGCATCGTTGCAATCGGAACTAGTTGCTACATAGCCGCTCGGCTGACTGCAAGCGGATTGCGTAAGACTCGAGCTTCCGAATCCATCCGCATCCGCATCACGATACCAAACCGTTGGCTGGTTTAGTGTAATTGAAAGAGCATTGCTCAAAACAGAACCTGGAGCCGCTGCATTCGAACGCTGCCATACACGCACAAAATCAACATCCATGGAAACCGGAAACGTCGTAGTTGCATCCGGATATCCGGGCCAGTTGCCACCTACAGCAACATTGAGAAGCAAGAAGAATGGCTTTGTAAATTCATCGAGGCTTCCGTTGGACGAAGTAACTGAGTGTTGGTGATACAATGCACCATCCATGAAGAATCGAATCGACAAGCTATCCCACTCCACGGTATAATCGTGAAAGCCGGTTACACCCGTTGTTATACCTCCCGAGTTCGAGTTCAAACCACCGTTGTTCCAATGCGCCGTGCCGTAGATTTTATTTTCGTTGTTGATATGCTCCATGATATCAATCTCACCCGATCCCGGCCAAGACACCTGATCGATATTGGCACCGAGCATCCAAAAGGCCGGCCAAATGCCCTGCCCTGTAGGTATTTGCAGTCGGCCCGTCACTCGGCCGTATTTAAAGCTAAATAGATTCTTGGTAATTAATCGAGCTGATGAGTATTGTAGTCCGGGAGGACCATCATTGCGCGCTACAATGTGTAACTGACCATTGTTAAACTGAATGTTGTTTGCTGTGCCAGTATAATTTTGCCACTCGTTGTTGCCCCAACCACTGGCACCAATTTCAGGGTACCATTTCGATGCATCCAAAGCAGTTCCGTTAAATTCATCGTTCCAGATCAAATTCCAGGGAGCCGTTTGGCAAGCCATATTGGAAGTCATTGAACACGTTACGATTTGTCCCTGCTGCAAGGTGGAAGTGGTGAAAGTAGAAGCATTGGTTCCGGCGTTTAAACCGTCTACTTTCCATTGGTAGGTAGGATTGGTTCCACCATTCACTGCATTGGCTTGAAAGGTAATGGCCTGACCTGCGCAAAAAGGAGAAGAGCCAGATGCAGCGATAGTAACGGAAGGCGTAACCGGCGCGTTGCGCGCTATTGTAATCGAGTTGGAAAGAACAGGCCCCGTACTGTTGCAACCGGCGCCACCAATCAATGCACAAGTCACAGCTTGGCCATCGGTTATTCCATGCGTTGTGAGTGTGTTGCTATTTCCACCAACCGTCACTCCATCTACGCGCCATTGATAAGTCGGCGCCGAAGTAAGATTGGAAGCAGTGGCTGTAAAAACCAGCTCCGTTGCTTGACAACTCGGATTAGATCCCGATGTTAGAGCAATTTGTATTTGAGGAGCCGGATTGTTGCCCGACAGCGGGCCATCGCATGAAGCCCAACAGACAACAGGTTGAGTCTGGTTTTGAGATACGTTGACAAAGCGATTCGTAAAGCCAAAATTGGTGACCGTGCACGAAGAACCCTGGAGCAAGTTTTCAGCTCCAGCCCAATTATCGTATGAGAATTTATACTCGTAATATCCCGAAAGAAGGGAGAGAGTGGTTGTCCAAATCTGATCACCATCGGGGTCGCTCATGGGATTACAGTTGCCACACCAACCGTTGAAGGTACCGCTCAAGTATGGAGTTGTAAAACCGGAAACAGAAGCCATATTCACTTGAAACGTCACGGAATTGGTTGAACACGAAGAGCAAGAACCCCAGCATACGATGGGTAGCACCACATCCGCATTCACATTCAATGTGCGATTCGTAAAGGTGCCGGTAGTTGCAGTGCACGATGCCCCAATTGGCAAACTCTCCTGTTGAGCCCAATTATCGGCAGAGAATTTATATTCGAAATAACCCGCAGGAAGTGAAACAGTGGCCTCCCAAATGCCATCGGCGTTTGCATCGCTCATGGGGTTGCAGGCGCCACACCAACCGTTAAAAGTGCCATTAACTTCGGGAACTGTGAAACCACTAACACCCGTCATCTGCAAGCGGAACGTCACATTATATGCAAATGAATTCAGAGCAATGCACGATAGGAGAACCGCAAAAACATACTTGGCTAACATAGAAGTGACTTTATTGTCAAATATACAATAACAGCGACCGGCACGTTATGAAGCATTCATAATTCAATAAATAACAACGCCCGGGATAAGGTACCCCGGGCGTCGCTGTTGTGATTTGTTTGGTTAACTGAAAAAATCTATCGGTTGGTAACAACCACTTTTTGCTGAACGTAATCGGAGCCAGAAACACCTTGCAGGAAGTAGAAGCCTGTGCTTAAGCCACTCACTTCAAAGGTGAAGTTGTTCGAATCGTTCAATTGAACTTCATAAATGAGCTGTCCTGTGCTGCTCAGCAAACGGTATGAACCTGATCGTCCTGAGCGAATCGTAAATGAGCCATCATTCGGATTCGGATACACATTCAAATCGGATCTACGTGCCTCAACGGGTGCACCGCCTTCCTCTTCCATGCAAGTCAATAACGTCAACGCCTTGCTGCGTGCCGCACTTTGTCCGCAAGCGTTCACGCTTCGTACCGTAACACTGCCCGCAGCAGTGCCCCAGGTGCATGTCATGCTCGTAGTGCTTTGGCCCGCTGTGATGGTTGCGCCTGTCGGTGCTGCCCACAACTGAGTTACACCCGTTACCGCTGGTGTGGTGAAGTTCACACCTACCTGGTTCGGACATACCGATGCCGGACCCGTAATGCTAGCCGGGGTAGATGGCAAACGCGTGAGCGATGCCGTGCGCGTGGATGTTCCTCCGCAGCTGTTTACCGCCTGTACCGA
>JBILIX010000050.1:0-10116 GCA_044368835.1 Flavobacteriales bacterium
GGGACGCTTACGAAGCTGCCGGTGGTTACGACAACGATGAGCGCAAGAAGCTCGACAAGATGTACGAATCTACATTGTCAGTAATTCGCGAGCGTGAAGTTGTAAACGGAACAGTTGTAAGCATCAACAAGAAAGAAGTTGTAGTAAACATCGGTTACAAGTCTGAAGGCGTTGTGCCAGCAGGTGAATTCCGCTACAATCCCGACCTGAAGGCTGGTGATTTGGTGCCGGTATTCATTGAACAAACCGAAGATAAAAACGGACAACTCCATGTATCGCACAAAACCGCTCGCGTGTTCAGCGCTTGGGGTAATGTCAATGCTGCTCTTGATAGCGGCGAAATCATCAAGGGTGAGGTGAAGAGCCGCACTAAGGGTGGTTTGATCGTTGACGTGTTTGGTATCGAGGCATTCTTGCCAGGTTCACAAATCGATGTGAAGCCAATCCGCGACTACGATCAGTATGTAGGCAAGATCATGGAATTGAAAGTTGTGAAAATCAACAACGAATTCAAAAACGTTGTTGTATCACACAAAGCATTGATAGAAGCCGAACTCGAAGAACAGAAAAAGCTCATCATGAGCGGTCTCGAAAAGGGACAAGTTCTCGAAGGTATCGTGAAGAACATCACTTCGTATGGTGTATTCGTAGACCTTGGTGGCGTAGACGGTTTGATTCACATCACCGACTTGTCATGGGGCCGCGTAACCCATCCGGAAGAGCTTGTGCAGCTTGACTCTAAGATCAATGTGGTTATCCTCGATTTCGATGATGACAAGAAGCGCATTGCTCTTGGTATGAAGCAGCTTACACCGCACCCATGGGATGCTATGGAAAGCACAATGGAAGTAGGCCAGAAGGTGAAAGGAAAAGTAGTTGTTTTGGCTGACTACGGTGCGTTTGTAGAAGTAGCTGCAGGTGTTGAAGGATTGATTCACGTGAGCGAAATGTCATGGAGCACGCACTTGCGTTCAGCTCAAGACTTCCTCAAGGTTGGTCAAGAGGTTGAATGTGTTGTTTTGAGCGTAGACAAGGAAGAGCGCAAACTCTCGTTGGGTATGAAGCAATTGACACAGGATCCATGGGAAAACATCGAATCACGCTTCGGAGTTACCAGCAAGCACAAAGCGAAAGTTCGCGCGTTCACCAACTTCGGTGTGTTCTGTGAATTGGCTGAAGGTATTGATGGTCTCATCCACATCAGCGATCTTTCATGGAGCAAGAAAATCAAACACCCAAGCGAATTCTGTCACATTGGTGATGAACTCGAAGTGGTAGTTCTCGAGCTCGATAAAGACAACCGTCGCATTAGCCTCGGTCACAAGCAAATTGAGGAGAATCCATGGGATGTATTCGAAACCGTATTCGTTGAAGGTTCGAAGCACCAAGGTACTATCGTTCGCAAAGAAGGTTCACACGCCATCGTGGCATTGCCATACGGTTTGGAAGGTTTCTGCATGAACAAGAACCTCAAGAAGGAAGATGGCTCGAATGCCAAGATGGACGACGTACTCGATTTCATCATCGTTGAGTTCAATAAGAACCAGCGTAAGATTTCAGTGAGTCACACCGGTACTTGGAAGGAAGATGAGCCAGGAAGCCCTGAGGCAGCAAGAAAAGCAGCTCCACGCGCTAAGAAGCCGGAAGGAGTTGATTCAAATGCTGTGAAAGCAGTTAACTCACAGGTTGAGAAATCAACGTTGGGTGACATCAGCGCTTTGGCCAATTTGAAAGAGAAAATGGAAGGTGGCGAAGGCACCGAAGAGAGCAAGTAATTGATCTCTTGATAGATTTCAAAAGCCCCGACCGAAAGGTTGGGGCTTTTTTGTTCTATCAACATATTTAATAAATGCATTGGCATTTTCATATATTGCCTGTAAAGCAAATCAATTTGTACATGAAACATATAGTCGTATTTACCGGAGCTGGTATGAGTGCTGAAAGCGGCATTCCAACCTTTCGCGGAGGCAATGGCCTCTGGGAAAACTATCGTATTGAAGATGTCGCAACACCAGAAGCCTGGCAGCGTGATCAGGAATTGGTTCTTGAATTTTATAATCAGCGTCGAAAGGGAATTCTAGAGGCATTACCCAACGAAGGCCATCGACAAATCGCAGCTTGGCAAGATCGATTTCGCGTAACGGTCATCACTCAAAACATCGATGATTTGCACGAGCGTGCAGGTAGCGATAACGTTGTTCACTTGCACGGTGAAATCCGTAAATCCAGAAGCACACTGAATCCTCAACTTGTTTATGCAATTGAAGGATGGCAGTTAAATAAAGGAGATCGTTGTGAGCGTGGTTCACAACTTCGACCTCACATTGTATGGTTTGGAGAAGAGGTTCCCATGTTGGATATAGCAGCTGGCATTATTGAAGAAGCCGATATATTCATGGTTGTAGGCACCTCCTTGCAAGTTTACCCGGCCGCAGGATTGGTTCATTACGCTATGCGAGCACAACAGAAATTTATTGTTGATCCGGAAGCAAATAGTCTGTTGTCGAAACCCGGATGGATTACCATTGACGCAGGGGCAGGGGAGGGGCTTCAGCGGATAGATACCGACTTCTTGCACTGATTTAAGGTGAATTGAATTACATTCGCACCCAACCTTTTCCAACGACGTGAAATCCAAGATCAACATTGCTATAGATGGCTACTCTTCCTGCGGGAAAAGTACTATTGCCAAAGCAATAGCACGGGAGCTCAATTACATCTACATCGATTCGGGAGCAATGTACAGAGCCATGACTCTATATGCATTGCAGCATGGTTATATCGGCCAGGATGGAAAGGTTAAAGAGCAGTCGATGGTATCATCGCTTGATTTGGTGATGATAAACTTCCGATACAACACAGATACACACCGTTACGAAACCTACCTCAATGGTCAGAATGTTGAGCGAGAGATTCGCACGCTGCAAGTAAGTAACAGCGTGTCGCCCATTTCTGCGATTAAGGAAGTTCGAGAAAAACTCGTTAGGCTGCAAAAGCGCATGGCAGAGTCGAAAGGTGTTGTAATGGACGGACGTGATATTGGAACGGTGGTACTCCCAAATGCAGAGCTTAAGTTGTTCATGACCGCCGACCCACACATACGGGCGCAGCGACGTTTTGACGAGTTACAAAGCATGGGCGTTGACACATCGTTGGAAGACGTGCTTAAAAACATCAATCAACGGGATCTTATAGATACTACTCGCGCACACGATCCCTTGGTGCAAGCGCCCGACGCAGTAGTTGTCGACAACTCTCACCTCACGCTGGATGAGCAGTTTCAATTTGTAATGAAGAAGGTTTCGCAGAAGATTTCTGCCAATAGTCTCGCCGATTAAACGAATCTCGATTTATTATACTCAGGTTTGTATCACGCCCACATTGTAAGAGCGTTCAGCGGGTGCATTGTTAGCAGCCTCTATACCCATGCTCAGCCATTTGCGTGTATCGGCAGGGTCAATGATAGCATCCAACCATAAGCGAGCTGCAGCATAGTAGGGCGAAATCTGTGCATCATAACGATCCTTAATCTTGTTGTAAAGTTCATCTTCTCGCTCTTTCGTTATCTCTTCACCCTTTGACTTAAGCGAAGCAACCTCAATTTGTAGAAGCACTTTAGCAGCTTGAGCGCCGCCCATTACAGCTACTTGTGCCGTAGGCCAACCTACGATTAATCGCGGGTCATAGGCCTTGCCACACATGGCATAATTGCCAGCGCCGTAACTATTGCCTGTGATGATGGTGAACTTAGGAACAACGCTGTTGGCCTGTGCATTTACCATCTTTGCACCATCCTTAATAATACCTGCTTGCTCACTGCGCGAGCCAACCATGAACCCGGTTACATCCTGTAAAAACACAAGGGGAATGTTGCGTTGATTACAGTTCATGATGAATCGAGCTGATTTATCGGCACTGTCGGTGTAGATCACACCACCGATTTGCATGCCATCCTTCTTGCTCTTAACCATCATGCGCTGGTTTGCAACAATCCCAACTGCCCAACCATCAATGCGGGCAGTACCACATACGATGCTTTTGCCATAATCGGGTTTATATTCTTCAAATTCACTGTTATCGACTATGCGTGCGATTATGTCCATCACGTTATACGGCTTCACACGATCATCGGGCATAATGCCATAAAGTTCTTTCGCTGAAAAACGGGGTGGGGCAGAGGCTATGCGATCGAAACCTGCTGACGGCGATACGCGCCCCATCTTGTCCATAATATTCTTGATTCGATTCAAGGCATCTTTATCGTCCTTCGCTTTGTAATCGGTAACTCCGGAGATTTCGCAATGGGTGGTTGCTCCGCCCAGTGTTTCGTTGTCGATATCCTCGCCAATGGCCGCCTTGACCAAGTAGGAACCGGCCAGAAAAATAGTCCCTGTCTTGTCCACGATCATCGCCTCATCGCTCATGATGGGCAAGTAGGCACCACCTGCCACACAGCTGCCCATTATAGCCGCTATTTGCGGAATACCGCGGCTGCTCATGATGGCATTGTTGCGAAAGATGCGTCCGAAGTGTTCTTTATCTGGGAAAATCTCATCTTGCATGGGCAAATACACACCTGCGCTGTCCACCAGGTAGATAATCGGCAAACGATTTTCCATGGAGATCTCCTGAGCGCGCAAGTTCTTTTTGCCCGTCATCGGAAACCAAGCTCCGGCCTTCACCGTTGCGTCATTAGCTACTACAATGCATTGCTTTTTGCGGATGTAACCGATTACTACTACAACGCCTGCTGAAGGGCAGCCGCCGTGTTCCTTGTACATGTCATCGGCCGCTAACGCACCAATTTCAATGCGGGGTGCGTCATCATCGAGGAGGTAGTCGATGCGCTCGCGAGCCGTCAACTTACCTTTCTCGTGCTCTTTCGCTATGCGCGATTTTCCGCCACCTTCGTACACCTTGTCGAGCTTGTGTTGCAAGCCACCTACAAGCTGCATCATTTTATCCTCGTTCTTGTTGAATTCTATATTTTGCGCCATTGTCATTGAATGGTTGAGGTGCGAAAATAAGTACTAATTACGAAGTACTAGGTGCGGCAGGTGCATGCGATTTTAGCAAGGGACAGTATTGCCGAAGCGAGTGGCTCTCTCTAAACTCAATTCGAATCAACCGAATCCTTCATCGCAGGAGTGTAACTTCTCCTTCTAGTATATCTTCACCAACAAGCGAATTACCGAAGGCATCTTTGGCCATCAGCAGAAAATAATAGGTGCCTTCCGTTGCAGGTTCATTGTCTACCTTGCCATTCCAACCTGTGGCGAATTGTGTTGTTTCGAATACCAGTCTTCCCCAGCGGTCGAAAACGCGAAGTTCGTAGCGTGACACACCCTTTCCTTCAGGTTTGAATATATCGTTCTTGCCATCGCTGTTGGGAGTAAAGACGTTGGGCACTTTCAAATCGCCGCATTCCGGAACTACAATCACGGAGGAGGTGGCTTCACAGTCACCTGCCAAAGCATGAAGGGTATAGCTTGTTGCAACGGTTGGCGAAGCTGTTGTTACAAGTGATTCTGGGTTGCTGAGACCTTGGCTAGGTTCCCAATAGTATGAAGTGCCATTGGTGATTCCTTCGAGTAGGAAACCATCTTCACAATCTGCAATACCACCATCACCTGCGTTGACTGTTGGAGCAGCCTGAAAAACCACTGAGAAAGATGCCGATGATCCGCAACCTGCCGCATCCGCACTATTGACTGTATAATTACCAGCTACACTCACGGAAATACTCGAGCCCGTCGCACCTGTGCTCCATTCTAAACTGCCTGTTGCGCCGGATGCGGTTAATACAATTGTTTGTCCTTCGCATGGTGTAGCATCTGAAGAGCTGATGGCAATAGTATTGCCCGATGAACTTCCATTTGCCTGTCCGGGAGTGTAGTTCAATCCATCGGCAAGCCAAGTGTTGGCATCCGAGCAACTGCGGTAAACCGATTGTCCATCATCGGCCGTGGGTACTTGAGCGAAAATGGTGTTCGAAGAAGAGAGCAAAATGGTTTGTACGCCACATCCAAACAGCGGGTCGGTTGTAAAGGAAGGCGTTTGTGCGAACTGACCTGCTCCCCAATAAATCCCGTCGATGATCTGACCTGTAGAATTTGTCAGTGCAATTTGTTCATTGCCATTCGTGAAAATGCCAATTTCGCCATCGGGGCCACTGGAGCAATTGCAGGTCGACAGATTGACATCCACTGCAACTCCCGAGTTGTCGGAGCCAATAACCAGAAAACCATTGGGACCAATAGTGGTACTTGCAGGAAAGGTCACTGAAAAGTCACCATCGGTAAGCACAAAACAGCCAATGTTTATAGAAGAAGAACATGTATTGTGAAGTTCCACCCACTCTGCTGTATTGGGCACACAGTTGCCATCACAATTTCCCGCGGCATTGACCAGCACTTCGTTGATGATTATACATTGGGCATTCACCCCGATGCAAAAAAATTGGAGTACACCCGATAAAGCAATAAGCCTTAAGTGCATTAAAACTGAAATCGATGTATTCATAGCAATGTCTAATACAGAAGTGCGTGCGAACTTCTGAGGGCTGTGTTCTTTTTTGTCTGTAGTGATTGTGTTACTTCAACCGGATAAGATAGTAGCCAGCAGTAACGAAAAAATTACGAATAAAAGGGATAGCGGCAATAACAGGCCATTGAAGTCGGGGTTTTAACCCAAACTTGGTTTCATAATTTGGGTTGATGAAATAGAGTGATTTGCGTTCAATAGTGAACTGCTGCTCACGGCAAATGCGCTCGAAGCGTTCGATACTGATGCCGGTTGCTTTAATCTCAAGCAAGTCATCAATTGTTTTAGGGCTTTCTCCGCCCAACCCCAATAATCCTTTATACAAGAAGGGCGGAAGCAGATGGTAGTAGGGGAGTTTTGAAAGAATTTTGTTTTTGGCAATTTGTTGATGGCCGCCAAACGGGTTATACCAAGGTGGGAAAGCCAAAAAGAATACAGCCTCCGGTGCCATAAAACGCTTTACAAACCCCATAAACTTCTCTTGATTATGAATGTGCTCAATAACATCGCGCATAATGATGATGTCGAACTGACCATCGGCCTCCGTTCGATTGTACACATCATCCGCAATTAGCGCCAGGTCTTCACGAGTTCCGAGCAGGAGGGAAGCGCGCTCAATGCTGGTGACAGAAATATCGACGCCGGTAACAATGCATCCTTTCTCGAGAAAAGGCACCAGGTTTCCACCCGTACCACAGCCAATCTCTAGCACTCTTGTACCTTTCGAAACAGGCTTAAACGATTCGATGTATGGGATGACAAACTTTCGGGTTGTGATCGCTTGTTCATCGAAGTAACGTTGAAGGTTCGTATGGCGCTCTTGCATGGGGCGAAAATAGGCGTTGAATCAGCTCTAAAGGCGCGCTAACAGGAAGTTTTTTGTTCAAAACTCACACTAGAAATTTGGAGGTTGGTTTCGTATTTTCGCAGGCCTTTATTCGAGTCGCGAAATGCACGAGAATACTGGCGGCTTACCTAATTACAAATCAGCAAAAACCAAGTCAAATTCATAGATCATGGCAGAAGGCGAAAAGATAATTCCCATCAACATTGAGGATGAAATGAAAACCGCATACATCGACTATTCGATGTCGGTTATTGTGAGTAGGGCACTACCCGATGTGCGCGACGGTATGAAGCCGGTGCACCGCAGGGTATTGTACGGTATGTTGGAATTGGGTGTAATGTCGAACCGCCCATACAAGAAGTCTGCACGTATCGTGGGTGAAGTGTTGGGTAAGTATCACCCGCACGGCGATAGTGCTGTATATGACACCATGGTGCGTATGGCCCAAGACTGGACGCTGCGCTATCCACTGGTAGACGGGCAAGGTAACTACGGAAGCATGGATGGTGACCCACCGGCGGCCATGCGTTATACGGAAGCTCGCTTGCGCAAGATTGCGGAGGAGTTGCTGGAGGATCTCGATAAGGAAACGGTTGACTTCCAGCCCAACTTCGACGACTCACTGCAAGAGCCGAAAGTAATGCCCGCCAAAGCACCGAACCTGTTGCTCAACGGGGTGAGCGGTATTGCCGTAGGTATGGCTACCAACATGCCACCTCACAACCTCACCGAAGTGTGTGAGGGTATCATCGCATATATCGAAAACAGGGATATCACCATTGAAGAACTCATGCAGTTCATCAAAGCACCTGACTTCCCAACCGGTGGCACAATCTACGGTGTTGAAGGAGTAAGAAGCGCTTACGAGACCGGTCGAGGACGCGTGGTTATTCGTGCAAAGCATCAAATCGAAGAAATCGACGGACGTGAGTGCATAGTTGTAACGGAAGTTCCTTACCAGGTGAACAAAGCTGAAATGCAATCACGACAGGATGCCCTCATTAAGGAAGGCAAACTGGAAGGCATCAGCGATATCCAAGACCAGTCATCACGCGAAGGTGTGCGCATCATTTACGAAATAAAGCGTGATGCCATCTCGAATGTTGTATTGAACAATCTGTTTAAGCAATCGTCCCTACAGACTTCATTCTCAATAAACAACGTTGCGTTGGTGAATGGGCGTCCGGAGATTTTGAACTTGAAGCAAATGATTGTGCACTTTGTGGATCACCGTCATGAAGTGGTGGTACGCAGAACGCAATATGATCTTCGCAAGGCACAAGAGCGCGCTCATATATTGAAGGGTTTGCTTATTGCCTTGGATCATTTAGACCAGGTAATTGCCATCATTCGTGGAAGTCAAACCCCTGAGCTTGCCCGTGAAGGTCTTATGACCAACTTCCAGTTGGATGAAATCCAGTCGCGCGCCATTCTCGACATGCGTTTGCAACGATTGACCGGGTTGGAGCGTGATAAGATCCGCGAGGAATACGATGAGTTGATGAAGATGATTGCTCGCTACAACGAAATTTTGGGCAGCGAAGAAATTCGCATGGGCATCATCAAAGACGAGTTGCGCGAATTGATTGCCAAATTTGGTGATGAGCGCCGTTCGAATATCGAATACAGCAGTGCGGAACTGAACATTGAAGACATGATTCCGGATGAGATGATGGCCATTACCATCACGCACGCCGGATACATCAAGCGAACCAACCTGGCAGAATACCGTGCACAAAGCAGGGGAGGAGTTGGTGCAAAAGGCACAACGGCTCGCCAGGAAGACTTTGTGGAGCACATTTTCACAGCGTCTAACCACGACTGGTTGCTCATCTTCACGCAGAAAGGACGTTGTTTCTGGATGCGCGTGTTTGAGTTGCCCGAAGGAGCAAAAACAACCAAAGGACGTGCGATTCAGAACCTCATTCAAATTGAGCAGGACGATAAGCTGCTTGCATACATTCCTGTGAAGGATTTGATGAACGAGGAGTATGTGAACAGCAATTATGTAATTCTTTGCACGAAGCAAGGCTTGATTAAGAAGACCTCGCTAGAAGCGTATTCACGTCCACGTTCGAACGGTATCAATGCCATAACCATTGTGGATGGCGATGAGCTCCTTTCAGCCCAGCTCACCAATGGAAATTGCGAGGTGATTATGGGAACACGCGAAGGAAAGGCCATTCGCTTCAACGAGAAAACCGTTCGCGCCGTAGGCCGCACCGCGCAAGGGGTGAAGGCTGTATCGCTCGACAGCGAGAAGAACGAAGTAATCGGTATGGTATGCGTCGATAATCCGAATACCGATATTCTTGTAGTAAGTGAAAAAGGATTCGGAAAGCGCTCAGCGTTGGAAGACTACCGTATTACCAATCGAGGAGGTAAAGGTGTAAAAACCATCAATGTGACCGAAAAGACCGGTGATTTGATTGCTATTTTGGGTGTAGACAACGACCACGACTTCATGATCATCAACAAGAGCGGTATTACCATTCGCTTGCGTGTAGAGGATCTTCGAGTAGTAGGTCGCGCCACGCAAGGGGTGAAGCTTATCAACCTGCGCGGCAAAGACGAGATTGCAGCGATTTGCAGTGTGTTGAAAGACGAGGATGATGACACCCCGACAGCAGAAGTAGTAAACGAAGACATGCCAACAGACGGCACAGATGAAAGCGAAGACACAACCGAAAACGACGAGCCGAGCGGTGAAGAATAAAATCAGTTAC
>JBILIX010000051.1:0-10109 GCA_044368835.1 Flavobacteriales bacterium
TACGTATTTGAATACGGTTTCTCCCAGAAACGACAGGCGATCGGAAATATCACTTGTAATAAACAGATCCTGCTCACCAAGCGTGAAGTTTACCTGTTCGTTGGTATAGTTCGTTCCGAAATCAGCGAAGCCGCGGATTTGTGTTTCCTGAGCAGATGACACGATGCGGATCAGCAATAGACCTATCGTCATGAGGCTAATTAAAAAACGTTTTTGCATCTCAATTGAGGGTGCAATCGATTTGTTTTTTTGAGTCATAGTGTGGTTAAGGTTTTTGAAACAAGTGCTGCCAACACGACTCTTTCAGCCATTGGTGCACACTTGCGCGGCAAGTAACGACTCAAATCGGTAGAATCGAAATTTTTGGGATGAAATGACGTGTTTTAGGGACGAAGCTGGCGAGTGGCGAGTGGCGAGGGCTGTTTAGTAAAAGGTGGGAGAAGTTAACAGCTACAAACTAACACGTGACATTCAAGCTTTTAAGGCTATTGTCTGAAATAGTCTCATTTAAAAAGGCCCATGTTGAATTTTCAACGTGGGCCTTTTCATTCGCCACTCGCCACTCGCCATTCGCCACTCGCCACTCGCCACTCGCCACTTCTACTTCCCGCACTCAAACTTCTCATCGTACTTCGTATACGACGTGCCGTCTTTGGTTTTGCCCATGAGTGAAAGTTTGCCGGAGATATGCCCATCGGTAGTGAGCTGCATGAGGAGTATGCGCTTGTCTTCGCCGCAATAGGCTTGCTTCTCTGTAGGGATACAGAACCACGCGCCTTCTTTGCCACTGTCGATGGCAGCGCCTCTGCTTTCGAAAAGGGAGAGGTCGAGGTTGAGGATGTTGACGTTATTGTCGTAGTTGTCTTCAGCGCCAATCGTAATCCAAGAATCGTATTTCAATTTCGGATCTTCGGCTGCCACTTTGCGATTGCTCTCTTTAGAAAGTGCACCACCTGCCTGTGATTGGTAAAATGGCTTCGAGCTTTTGATTTCGATTTTGTGGGCAGAATCACCGAATACAACAAAGAGCTGATCACCCGCACTCGTCATCTCGGCATATACTCGCCAGGTTTTTCCGGGCACCTTGCCTTCGTTTTCGACCTGCTCGGTAACGAATCCTTTGAATTGAGCAGACGCAGCGAAGCACATCAGCATCGAGAATCCTAGAAGAGCAATTTTGTTTTGCATGGCCTACTTAATCTTTACAATGCGTTTTTTGCTGAGTGTCTTTTTCTTGCCGCCGCCGTTCGCTGAATATTTGCCTCGTTGTCCGGGTATCACATACCCTAAAACCAATTCATGCGTGAAGGGGCTCATTACGCGTGCCTTGCTGGTGGTAATATCCATGGCATAGGCAAGAACAAAACTCTCATATGTTCCCCCGATGCTCAATGCTATGGCATCTTTCACCCGCCAGCTGATGCTACTCCAGGCCTTTGGGTTTTGAGTGCTTCTTCCTGATTGCTCGGGTGTGTATCCAACGCGCACATTCATGTCCATTTGCGCAGGCGTATTGTTGGTGAAGCGAATCAATCCGCTCGGCTGCACATCGATTTGCTCCGTGATGTCGTAGGTATACGACCCAACAATGTGATAATGTCTTGCGTTGCGGTTATCGTCAGGTTCAACACCGGATACTTTCAGTTTAGATTGAATAAGATTGGGTGAGCTAAACCCGAAGTAGTAATCTTCACCAAATATGAGCATACCAAAATTCGCATCGATATTCATGGCAGATTCAAGCTGCATTGCGTTAAGAGCGATGTCCGACTCATCTACAACAACGAGCTTTGAATTATCAACCTTGAACTGATTCGCCGAAAGCCCCAATCCGAAGCTGATGCCATCATAATTGTTTAGATCGATGCGGTATGCGCCCGAAGCTTCAATACCGGTTCGAGATATGGCACCGCCTGTATCATCGCGTTGTAAAATTCCACCAAAACCAAAATTCTTAGGCCCTTGCATATGACCGCTAGCTGTCATGGTTACAGGAGCGCCCTTGAAACCGGCCCACTGATTTCTGTATGTAATGTAAATGGGAATGGCGTTTTGGGTGCCTGCAATAGCCGGGTTCACCAAGAACGGGTTGAGCGCAAATTGTGTGGTTCGTCCCAATTGTTGACCATTTGCATTCGCCGCAATCAATAGTACCAATGCAGATAGAAGGAGTATGTTTCTTTTCATGGTGTTGCGACTTTTAATATTTAATGGTTACGGTTCCCATGATTACTTCCTGGTCGGGTGCGTAATCAATCGTGAAATAATAGTCGGCTACCGGAAGGAGCTGACCATTTAATCGGCCATCCCACTGTGCATTGTAACCTGTTGAGCTGAATACGGTTTGTCCCCAGCGGTTGAATACGTTCACCTTGCAGTCAGAGTAATATTCGAATCCGCCCAGTACCCACGTGTCATTCACACCATCGCCGTTAGGTGTAATAGCCGTTGAGATGAAGAAGCAGCCGATGTTGGCTTCCACAAATACGGATGCGGTGAGGTTGCAGCCTATTTCGTCAGTTACGCGCACAAGGTAGGATGCGTTGGGAGCAAGTCCCATGGCCGTGGCAGTTGTTTGGAGCAGGTTGTCGTCCCACTCGTAAGAGAGCGGCGGATTACCATTTTGCACTGCTACGGTGGCTGTTCCATCGAGCGCATTCCAGCACGTCTCCGGAGTCGACGTCATGGTAAGGATCATGTCGGTGATGATATCGGGAACAATGCCCAAGGTGTCGAGTATGCGGCATCCGTTTTCATCAGCCAATTCGAGGTACAAGGTATCTTCTGCCAATAGCGACAGACCGTAGGTTACAGAATCGAGTGGCTCGACTTCGTAGGTATCGGGATCAACATAAAACGTAAGTGCACCCGTGCCGCCGCCAACGATAACTTCGGCCGAACCGTCGTTCATGCCTGTGCAAGTAGGGGCATCGAGCAATACTTCAATGGTGAGTGGGTCAGGCTCTGTGATGGTGAATTCGGCTGAGTCCAAGCATCCGTTCGCATCAATCAAGAACAGTTCAAAATCGCCTGCACATATGCCGTTCACCAATCCGAAGGCCGGACCGAGAATACTGTCGGGAGTGAGCAAGTATTGGTAGTTGGGTGTGCCTCCCGCCGCAGTGTACTGCAAGATACCATCGCAAACACCACCGCAGGTACATGCAATGGTGGAGTCGATGACAAGTGTGAGTAATTCAGGTTCTGTGATGGTGAAGTAATTCGTCGTAGAACATTCATTGGAGTCAACCACGGTTACGAAATAATCGCCCGGGATAAGATCAGTATACAACGCTGTGCTGTCGAATGGGAGGTACTCTGTATCATTCAATGAAATGGTGAATGGTACTGTTCCGCCCACCACGTTCGAGATATTAACGGAGCCATCACCAAATGTGAAGCAGCTTACATTTTCCGTTACATAATCGAACTGCAACGGACTGGGTGTGTTAACAAATGCGGCAGCTGTTTGTGTGCACCCGTTGGAGGATGTGATGGTGATGGTGTATTGCCCCGAACACAAGTCGGTGAATGTAACGGAAGGGCCGCCGCACGGAAATGCGCACGTGTTGGTTGCTGGCGCTATGTCGTAAGTGAAGCCTTCTGCGCTGCCGGCAACTTCAACCAATTGAAACGCACCATCGCATTGTGCAAAGCAGGTCACATCGGTAGTGTCGCTTGCAAAGGTGATTTCCGAAGGTTCGCCTACGCTGATGCTGTCGTTCACTATGCAACCTTCGCTGTCTTCAATTACAACGGTGTAGTCGCCTGCGCAAAGTTCATTGAGCGGTACGTTGTTCTCTTGCGCATTTAAGGTATTTATGGTAAAAGGACCGGTACCTCCAGTAGGCGAGGTGTCAAGAATACCATCGCAAAAACTGAAGCAGGTGGCATCGGTAACAATCAACTCGTACGTAATTTGATCGGGTTCGGTAACTTCCAATTCAGCAGTAATACTGCAACCGTTTGCATCGGTAAGCGTGAGGTTGTAGAAGCCCTCATCTAGATTTTCCAGACTTATATCAAACGGAGAGGTTCCCTGCGATTGGTCGAAGGCATCGCCGTTGAGTGTCCAGTCGGCAGTAAGCTCGCCGGTGCCGCCGAATACGGTTCCGAATATGATACCGTCGTCGTCACCGAAGCAATCGATGTTGGTTACGTTCGGGTCGAAAACCAGTTCTGCCGGACAAGCAATAGATGCGTTTGAAACCAAAACGCAGTTGTTTTCGTCTTCGGCAGTGTAGGTGTAATTGCCACACGACAAACCGTCTATCGTTTGTCCGCAAAAGAATACTTCACCAGCTGCGTTGACAATGCTCGTAGTGCCTGTTCCACCGGCGCATTGCAACTCAATAAGCCCTGCAAAATCACCGAAGCAAAGTTCGTCTGCTGTTACAACGGCAGCGAATTCGAATGGGGCAGGGAAGGTTACGTTGAAATCGGCAGTCGTATCGCGGCAGCCTGCTTCGTCTTCCATCACGATGTAAAAGTCTCCTTCTTGAAGATCTGTAATTTGCAATACACCCGCTGCATTGGAGTAGGAATCTACCTGACTGTCGCCTGTGGTGTAGAGTATGTAGTTTACAGTGCCGTTGCCACCGGAGTTGAGATCGAGCGTGGCCAATTCACCGTCAAAGCAAGGATTGGTTATGGCAGTAGCGGTGCTCATGGGTTGGTCGAGGCAAGGGTGCACGGCAGAGAAACACACGTTGTTGGCTTCCAATCCGGGAACTCCATTGGCATCGATGTATTGAATGTTGATGCAGGCGTCCATGTTACCACAAGTCGTAAACTGTCCGATGAATACACGCGCGTTGTCGTCGGCGTTGGTAGGCGATTGCGGATAGTTCTGAAAACACGTTGCTCCGAAAATGGAGTTTTCATCCCAGAAGAAACTGCCACCATCATAGAGGTTGGGAGTTCCTGACTGCTCGAAGTTTGTGAGCCAGTCCTCGCACAAGCCGAGGTATCCCAGGTTGTCGCAGCCGCCGTTTGAGTTGCAGGTTTGTCCTATGGTGAGGTACGAATCAAATTCGCTGGTTGGATAAATGTCGTAAAGGCAAAGCTGATTGAAGCCAAGTGCATCGCCCAATTCGTGCTGGAACACCCCACAATCGAAGTCGAACGAAACCGCATCGATGGCATCTTGCACGCAGTCTTGCGCTGCTTCCTGGGCAAAGATGCTCGTGAGGTAGCAATCGGTGCTTACAAACTGCACATACACTTTGTAGGTAACGTATCCACTGAGGTTGTGGCCTGCTTCCCCGTAATTACCATGGTGCACAATTGTTTCGATATAAATCGGTGGGTTGGCTAACTGTGCTTGAGCGTGGTGAGTGGCCAAGCAGATTACCAACATTAACAGCCTGTAGATGTTTTTCATCGTGTGTGTTTGTTCCTTCTTGATAGTCGCCTGTAGGGTGCGGCAACGTTGCTTGGCTGTGGTTAAAAAAGCCGAGCGGTGCGAATTTAATAAACAACAGCGGTCGTTTCGGTATTGATAATCAACGAAATTAACTGCCTATTCTTTAAATCTTACTTGAATTAAACCAATGGCAGATAAACGAGTTTTTTCGTTTCGAAGAAGGGATCCGCAAACCATTGCTGAAGATCGTACACCTCAATTTCTTTGGAAAGCCCTTTAAATTCCTCGGTTAAATCGCCTCCTTTGAGGCAAATAATACCGTTGGGCAGGGCGTTGATTTGCTTTTTCGACAGTTTTCCGTTGCTCCATTGAAGCAGCAATCTGAGCTCGGCTACGGCGCGGCTCATCACAAAGTCGAACGGGCCTTTCACTTTTTCTGCTCGTTCGTGAATGGCTGTGACATTGGTAAGTCCAAGTGCTTGGCTCACCTCCTGAACGACTTTGATTTTTTTGCCGATGGAATCGACCAATACAAAATTGACCTCCGGGTTGAGAATGGCCAACGGTATGCCCGGAAAACCTCCACCGGTGCCAATGTCGAGCACGCGTGAGCCTGGAGCGAATTGCAGGAACTTATGAATTGCAAGGCTGTGCAGCACGTGGCGCGTGTAAAGCTGGTCGAGGTCTTTTCGCGAAATGACGTTGATTTGGCTGTTCCACTCTTCATAAAGTGGAAGCAGTTGTGCGAGCTGGTCCTTTGCTTTCTGGGAAAGGTTCGGGAAATAGGAGAGTACTTCGTTCACCTTGGAATCAATAGATGTCTTTGGTGCTCTGCATCATCTGAAACAGGAATTCACGTGCGCGAAACAATTGAGCTTTCACGGTTCCCAGCGGAAGGTCGAGCTCTTCGGCAATTTCTTCGTAGGCCATTTCATCGAAGTAGCGCATCTCTACGAGCTTGCGGTAGCGAGGCTTGAGCTTATCTACTATCTCACGCATTTTTTGGATGCGTTCTTCCTTCTGCATGGCTTCGGCAGGGTCGAGCACAGAGTCTTTTATGCTTATTTCAATCGTCTCGCCGTCTTCGTTGCTGTAGCCTTGGTCAATCGATACAGCGCGTATGCGCTTGCGTCTTATAAAATCAATACAGTTATTCGATGCAATTTTGAATAGCCATGTTGAGAAAGCATATTGCGGTGTGTATTGTCCCAAGCGCTTGAACGCTTTTCCGAACGCCTCGATGGTCAAATCGTCGGCATCGTCCTTATCGTTCACCATCTTCAGCAACATGAAGTAGATAGGCTCGCGGTAGCGTTGCATGAGCTCGGCATATGCCTTTTGGTCTTTTTCATGCAGGGCGCGCTGAACGAGTTTGTAGTCGTATTGGCCCTTTTCTGAAAGATGTTCGATCAGTTCCATTTCTTTGGTTTTCTCAACAGGTTGATGAAATACAATCCCAGGTTGATTGTGTGCAATTGGACTTCAAGTATGGGCGATAACCAGGCTACATCGCTGCTCACGGCCAACTTACTTGAAACTCGGTGCAAAATAGCGATTTGCGCAATGTATCGGAGTGAAAGTCCGCCAATTATAAACAACGGGTATGTGTGGAAATACAGCGAGGTGCCTGCAGCCGCAAGGAGAGCAACAAAGCTCAGCGGCCAAACGGTAAGCATGAGTTTGTGCGCCGACTTGTACATTCCCGAGGTTGTAAAATGCCTACGCTTTTGTGTGAACCACGCGTTCCAAGTGTGCTTAGGCTCGGAAATGGTTTGGCTTTCAGGCGAGGAAACAACCCAGGTGTTTTTGCCTGTGGCTACCTGGTTCACAAACAAATCGTCGTCGCCGCTTGCGATGCTGTAATGGCTCTTGAAGCCGCCAATCTTAAAAAACAAATCTTTGTGATATGCCAGGTTGCGCCCTACGCCCATATAAGGCATGCCACTGCGGGCAAACCCCATGTATTGGCAGCCAATCATCAGCGTGTCGAAGCGGATAACGCGATTGAGCCACCCCTCCGCGCGCGCATAGGGCGAAAAGCCGATGGCGAGCTGCTTGGTGTCGCCAAGTCCTTTTGTCATTTCGGTAATCCAATTTTCGGAGGCTGGCTCACAATCGGCGTCGGTGAGCAATATGAGGTCGTGCTTCGCGGCTTTGATGCCCAGTGTAATTGCGAATTTTTTGCCCTGCATGTTTTGCTTCTCCTCATCGATGTGAATGACGTGCAACTGAGGGTAGCTCAAGGAAAGTGCCTTCAATACATCTGCGGTGTCGTCCCAACTGCTGTCGTTCACAATGATTACCTCAAACTGTGGGTGGCGTTGTGCCATAATCTTGGGCACATTTTCGAGTAAGTTCTTTTCTTCGTTGCGCGCAGCAATAACCACTGAAACGGCTTGAGTGTGGTCAGTTTGTGAAGCACTGTGGTTGGCTGTTTTCAGAAAACGAAACAACAACAGGAAGAGTTGTATTGCCAGAGCAAGTCCAAAAAGAACTGCTGCGTAAAGGCCATAAGAAGGGGTTTCAATCAGGTCGGTCATGCTCAAATTATCCGCCCCGAAATTATCTGCGAACCTGCTATCAGAAAAGGAAAAAGGCCCTTCGCAGGGCCTAGTTATTCACATCAGAAAAATCTCAATACGTGTAGGTCGCTTTTGTCGAACGATCGGCATTAATCAACAAAATGAGCGTGCCTGTTTTACCCACCCTGCAACCGGATAAATCGAATGCAATGGTTTCTCGGATGAGCTCTCGGCACCCGTCGCCATTGGCATTGTGATCTATGTAGAGGTTGAGTTGCGCTGGAAGGCTCTTCATGTAATTGCCATTGTGCCGTGCTGTAAACACGTGGTCTTTGCAACCACCGCTGTACTCCGCGTCAATGAAAAGGGTGTCGCCTTTCACGCGCATATTGTTTGCTTCGAACTTGTCGCTGCCATACCGAGTAGTGTCGAGCAGCACCGGCTTCACCTCCAATTGGAAAGAGCGATGCGCAATGGCCTCTTTGTTTTCAGGGGTGGTGCTTTCCTTTTTCGATTTGCAGGATGAAAGGATGGATGCTACCAACAAAAGGCTTGCTGCCGCGTATTTCGCGAATGATAGGGAGTTCATAGTTTTAGAGGTTTGCTTTGATGTAATCTACAATCTTTGTGATGAGGTGAACGCGGTCTTTGCCTCGCACATTGTGCGCATGACCGGGGTATGCAAAAAAGTCGACTTGCACTTTGTTGTCTACGCAAGCTTTCAGGAAGTTTACATTGTGCTGCATCACCACCACATCATCGTCCATACCATGAATCATGAGCAGGTTTCCTTTTAGGTTCTTCACATGATTGGTCAAATTTGAATTTTGATACCCTTGCGGGTTTTCTTGCGGTGTGTCCATATAGCGCTCACCGTACATCACTTCATACATCGACCAGTCGATAACCGGTCCACCGGCTACACCTACCTTGAATGTTTCGGGCGATTTCAGCATGAGGGTTGTGGTCATGAATCCGCCAAAGCTCCAACCGTGCACAGCCATGCGTGAAGCATCCACGAAGGGTTGCTTCTTCAACCACTCAACACCGGCAAGTTGATCTTGCATTTCAGCCGTACCCAATTGGCGGTGAACGACCTGCTGAAACTTCTTGCCTCTATTGGCCGATCCTCGGTTGTCGAGGGTAAAGATGAGGTAGCCTTCTTCGGCCAGTTGGTTCATCCACAACGATGCGCCGCCGAGCCAGCTATTGGTGTTCATCTGTGCGTGCGGCCCGCCGTACACGTACACAAGTACCGGATATTTTTTGCTCGCGTCGAAGTTGCTTGGTTTGATGAGTCTGCACCACAACTCTGTGGCATCGGGGCCCGGTATGGTGAACAATTCCGTTTTACCAATCAATTTGCCGGCATACGGATCGGTCGCTTTGTGAAGGTTGCTAATCATGCGCCCTTCCGACGTCATGATGTTGATGGTGTTCGGAGTAGTTAGGTTTGAAAACTGATCGATTATGAAAACGCCATTTTCACTCACCTTTATCTGATGTGTACCGGCAATGGGAGTTATTTCAGTCATGGTTAAATCAGACAGATTCACTTTGTAGCCTTTGCTTTCTGTAGGGTTGCTGCCGGTGGCCATTACGAATGCATGGTTGCCGTTGAGGTCGAATCCTAAAAATTCGGTGATGTCAAACTTGGCTTTCGACTGGCGCAAAAGAGTGCCTTTGGTGTCGTATAGATATAGGTTGTTGAATCCGTCGCGCTGACTAATCCATAGAAACAGGTTGGGCGATTTCGGCACAAAATAAGCAGGGAAGAGAGGTTCTACCCAGCGGTCGTCGTGTTCGGTAAAGAGTGTTGCTGTTTCCATTCCGGTCGCAGCATCGAATGAAACAAAGCGCATATCGGTAGTGGCGCGGTTGAGCCAGGCCACATAGATGGTTTTGCCATCGGGAGCCCAGGTCAGATTGGTCATGTAATACTGGTCGTTTTCCGGCAAACGTCCCATTTTCAATTTTACGGTTTGGGAGGTTGCCACATCGTAAACGCCCACATATACTATTTCACTTTTACCACCTGCCATGGGGTACTTTATCATCTTGGTCGCCGCAGGAGTTAGGGTGTAATCGGTCAGTGGGTAGTCGGTAACGTTGCTTTCGTTCTTCATGTAATAGGCCAACTTCGCACCGTCGGGACTCCAGAATGTGCCTTTGCTGATGCCATATTCGTTGCGCGAAATGCTTTGACCGCAAACCATGTGGGC
>JBILIX010000338.1:0-3001 GCA_044368835.1 Flavobacteriales bacterium
TTTGCTTCGTTGAGATTAATTACTTGCGCACCCGGTTGAATAATTCCCAGTGTATTGGTCACGATGTCGAACAAGGTCACTTCGAATCCCGATGAGGTGATGTAGAATGGGTCATCCCATACGTCGGCATTGCTTATCGAGTTGGGTGCAGCCAAATCGTAATAAGGATCATTGATCACCGAAAACTCATACGGAAAGCTTTGTGATCGAGCCATCGATGAGGCGATGCAACATACTAGAATTGACAGAGTAGCAACTTTCATAGGAATCATTATTTGGAATCGAAGGTAGGACGCATATACTCCTTGTAGGTTACACGACGATTATAAAAAAAGAGGTATCACCATGTCAGGTGAAATATTTCGTTCATACTTTAAATTAAATATCTTCGCTTTTCACAACACTGCATCAGATGATCAAGCAAATCGCTCTTCTCGCTTTTGGGTTCGCATTTGGCTCAGCCAATGCACAGAAGGTATTCTCCGTTGACTATGAAAGTCAGGCCGATGTTAAAGTTTTTGTTGTGAAGTATGAAAGTCAGGCCGACCTGAACGTGTTCAAAGTGAAATACGACAGCCAGGCAGGCGAAAACAACGGCAAGTGGTTTTTCACGGAATACGAAAGCCAAGCGAAGAAGAAGATATTTTTTGTGGACTATGAATCTCAGGCCGATCTAAAAATTTTCTTCGTCGAATACGAAAGCCAAGCCGGCTGGCGCAGCGCCGCCAAGAAAAGCCTGCTCTACTAAAAAGTGGGGACTGAATACTAGGTGATAGGTGATAGGTGATAGGTGATAGGTGATAGGTGATAGGTTTTAGGTGATAGGTTTTAGGTGTTGGGAGCAGGGAAAGGAGCTAGATGGTTGGTCACTCGCCACTCATCATTCGCCACTCTCCATTCGCCATTTGCCATTCGCCACTCGCCATTCGCCACTCGCCATTACTCATTAGTCACTACCCTATCGCTCAAGTGATCAATAATCGGAACCCAGAAGTCCTTTCGCCACGCCTCTGTTAGCCAGCCTGAGGCCTCTTCGGGTACACCGATGTGATTGAAGCTCACGCGTGATCCTGTTTCGGTTGTTTCCAAATCAAACAACACAACACTATACATGCCCTCCGGGAAGTCGTTGTGCCGCCATGCTTGCACAATGCGGGTGTTCTCCGAGAGGTGCAGCATATAACCATGGCTGCGATTATCCCAAGCATCGAACGTGCCTCCTACGTGGTTATCCATTCTGGCACTCATGCCTGTGAGTTTAGTAAGCAATTGTGCATTGGTCAATGCTTGGTACACTTCGTCAATAGAGCATTCCAATTCAATAACTTGAAAGATATTATCCGTTTTGATCTTCATGCTTTTAGCGGTTTAGTAATCAAATGTAACGTCATACACGATAAATCTCCGTTCTGCAAGAAGAAAACATCGAACAAGATGTCTTGAATCAGGCGTAATGCTGACGCAATATCTGCTGAAGCTTCCGAGTGTACTCGTCGCGCATCCATTGCAGATAATTTTCAGTACTCCGACTGATGCAATAGCTGTAATGCTTCACCCTGCTCTTGATATCGGGTTCGAGCATTTTCAGCAACTCAAGCGCGCGGGTGTGGTCTTGGGCATTTTCCGTAATCATCATTGCATGCTGTTTAACAGACATGTCGAGCGCGTCTTTGGTGCGCCCACCGATTTTCAACAATCGCGAATATTCTTCGCGGATGTCGAAGTCGATGACTGCAGAGTTCTTGAAAAACTCGCGCACTTCAATGGGCATTTCATACACCATCTCCTTCTCCATCTGCTCATCACTCACGATAGCTTCAATGTATGCATCCGGATTGCGGAAAATGTCTTGCCAATCGATGTCCGATTCCCACAATCCGAAACGACGGGCGTTATTACCCAAATCGATGACGGTAAAATCGGTCTTTCCCGGAATAACGCGCGAACCTCGACCAATCATCTGGTGGTACAGTGTGAGCGACTTTGTTGCTCGGTTCAAAATAATGGTTTCCACCGTGGGCTCATCGAATCCGGTAGTGAGAATGGAAACTGAACTTAATACGGCATCGGGTTGCGTTCTGAACCAATGCAGTATATCCTTTCGCTCTGCTTCGCTGTGTGTATTGTCGAGGTGGCGCACTTCGTAGCCCGCCTCCTTGAACATCTGGTAAACGATCTTACTGGTATTGATACCATTGTTAAAAATCAAGGTCTTGGTGCCCTTTGCCTTTTGCTCATAGGCGTACAGCAATTTCTCTTGCATGAAAAAATTACCATAGAGCTTTTCAGAACTGCTAACGGTATAGTCGCCATTGATACCAATTTTCAAGGAATGCAAACTAACATCGTAACTGTAGGTGGTAGCCTTCGAAAGGAATCCCCTTTTGATAAGTCTTGGTATACTTTCCCCCACAATCAACTCACGGTAGTTTTCATGCAGTGGCAACTCCACATTGCTGGAAAGCGGCGTGGCGGTTACACCGAGAATAACCTGATTCTCAAACCACTTGAACAACTTCCTGAAGGAGTTGTAATGCGCTTCATCGACTATTACCAAACCCAGGTTATCGAAGTCCATCTTATCGTCGCGCAGGCGGTTATTGAGTGTCTCCACCATAGCAACAAAGCACATGTATTGCTCCTCATCGGGCAGGTCTTTTACTTTGCTTACGATGATCTTATTCTTCACCTGAATATCCGAAAGGTGCTTGGATGTTTGTGCAAGCAATTCGATGCGGTGCGTGAGAATGAGGACCTTCTTTCCTGTCTCCTTGATGTATCGACGGGCAATTTCGGAGAATATCACCGTCTTACCGCCACCCGTTGGCAACTGAAAGCACAAGTTGTAACTGTCGGGGTGCTCTTTTAAGCGACCGAAGATTTTCTCCAACGCATCTGCCTGATAATCATAAAGTTTTTTACCTTCATTGATGTCAAGTATCTCGATTGGTTCTAGGGTCATAGTGTATGGTAGTTAGCAAAAAAAAGCGGGCAAAGATAG
>JBILIX010000052.1:0-10021 GCA_044368835.1 Flavobacteriales bacterium
GCGCAGCTACATTGGTCCGTTCATAGTTACCTTCATGGTGGCCATGTTCATCTTTGAGATGCAGTTCATTTGGGTGTATCTCGACGAACTATTGGGCAAAGGGTTGGGCGGTTGGGTGATATTCAAATTGCTCATTTTTGCATCCGCTCGTCTGGTAAACATGGCCTTGCCGCTTGCCATTCTAATGAGTTCCATCATGACGATGGGCGCATTGGCCGAGAACAACGAGATGACGGCCATGAAAAGTTCCGGTGTCTCTTTGTTGCGCATGATGCGGCCGCTCATTTTCTTCAGTATCGGCCTTTCAATGCTTGCTTTTGTTTTTGCCAACAATCTGTGGCCGGTCGCCAATCTGAAGTTTCGAACCATGTTGTTCAGCATTTTGAAACAAAAGCCGGCACTCAACCTCACCGACGGAGTTTTCTACAACGGCATCGAAGGTGTGAGCATTCGCGCAGGGCGAAACAACACAGACACAGGCGAGCTTACCGATGTGCTGATATACGATCATCGGGGCGGTGAAAAGGCCAATCGTACCGTAATCCGAGCCAAGAGCGGTAAAATGGAGCAAACGCCTGATAAGCGATACCTTGTGCTATCGCTTTTTGACGGTCATAGCTATGATGAACAGCGCGATAAGAAGGTGCGTGAGCCTAAACACGCACTCATTGAAGGGCAGTTTGAGCGGATGGAACTGCGCATGGACTTGAGTTCGCTCGCATTCAGTGCCGACAATGAGGAGGTGATGAAGAATCCTGCCGAGATGATGAGCGTGAATCAGCTCGAGCAGGCCATCGATAGCCTCAACACAATAATCGATACCGTGCAGTATCAATACGCACAAAACACGTTGCGATTGACTAAAAAACGCTTGGAGGGCAATGAGCCCATTGCTTCTGTTCCGGTGGCAGCGCTTTTCGATTCGCTCGATGCCGGAGATCGGAATAAAGCGCTTTTGTGGGCGAAGGAGAATACACGCAAGTCGAAAGATTTACTGCAACGGCAGATGGATGAGCTCAAGGCGCGACAAAAGAATTTAAACCGACATAAAATCGAATGGCACCGGAAGTTTTTCTTAGCGGTGGTGTGCATTGTGCTTTTCTTTATCGGAGCGCCGCTGGGGGCCATCATTCGAAAGGGAGGCTTGGGAATTCCAACCCTTATCGCGCTTGGGTTGTTTGTCGTCTATCAATTGCTCACCATGGCGGGCGAGCGAATGGCAAAGAATCAATTTATTGAACCCTGGTTGGGCATGTGGATAAGCACCGTAGTGCTGTTGCCCATGAGCATCTGGATAACTCGTAAGGCCATGAATGAATCTGCCTTGCTCGAAAAATCGCCTATATCGCGATGGTTCACTAAAATTGCACGTTTTTACAGAATGAAAACGAAGGAGTTCACTGCATGAAGATTTTGCAATTGTGTCTGAAGCCCCCGCTACCCGCCCGCGACGGCGGCTGCATTGCCATGAATAATGTGACACAGGGATTGCTGCAAGCCGGACATAAGGTGAAAGTGCTCACCATTTTCACTCACAAACACGATTTGAATCCGGAGCTAATGCCCGACGAGTATGTTGAGCAAACCGGCATCGAAGGCGTTTTTATCGATACGCGGGTGAATGCGGTTGAGGCTTTTGCCAGTTTTCTGACATCCGACTCGTACAACATTTCCAGATTTTTCAGTACCGATTTTGATATTCGACTGAGCAAGCTGCTGCGCAAAGAGGATTTCGATGTTATTCACCTCGAGAGTCTTTTCATGACGCCTTACGTGGGAACCATTCGCCGATTGAGTACTTCACCCATTGTGCTTCGATCGCACAATCTGGAATTCGTTATCTGGGAAAAAATTGCTGCAGGGACTTCCAACGTTTTGAAGGGTACCTATTTGAAATACTTGACCCGTAAGTTGAAGTCATACGAGTTGAGTATGCTCAATGAAGTGAGCGGCATTGCTGCTATCAGCGAAGAGGATAAGAACAGAATGCTGGCACTGGGAGTGAAGAAGCGTATTCGAACCATACCCTTTGGTGTCGATTTGAATCAGTATCCGTTCAATCCGGAGGCGACCTCTGAGGTTGCTTTGTTTCATTTGGGCGCCATGGATTGGGGACCCAATTTGGAAGGCGTGCTGTGGTTCTTGAATACCATTTGGCCAGCGGTTCACGAGCGATTCCCTCAGTTGAAATTCTATTTGGCAGGGAGAAACATGTCGGATGAAATCGCGCGATTGAATTTGGTAAACGTCGAGGTGGTAGGTGAGGTGGATAATGCCGTTTCGTTCATGCAGTCGAAGGCAATTATGATTGTACCCTTGCTTAGTGCAGGAGGCGTACGGGTAAAAATTATTGAAGGGCTCGCAATGGGTCGCGCCGTTATTTCTACATCACTCGGCGCCGAAGGATTGGATTGCGAGCACGGCAAACAACTGTTACTCGCCGATCGCAAAGAAGATTGGTTGGAGGCGATAGAATCACTGCTGCACGATGAGTCTGCTCGCAAGTCAATGGCTCTCGAAGGCCGCAAGCATGTTGCAGCTCATTTCGACATAGGAGCTGTAACCAATCAGTTGGTCAACTTTTACAAGGAAATACGCAAGGGATGAAAATCTGCATGATTGTAAGTCGCGTGCCTTGGCCCTTGGAAAAGGGCGATAAACTCCGGGCTTACCATCAGTTGAAGCATTTGTCGAAGCGTCATGAAGTGCATTTGATTTGCCTGTCGGATGGACGGGTTGATGCCAACGCCATCCAACAATTGCAAACGCTCACACCACACATAACGGTGTTCCAATTGAGCCGATGGAAAATGGTCTTACGCATTGTGATGGCTTTCTTTTCGAGCAAACCATTTCAGGTGCATTATTTCTATGACAGGGTAATATCCAAAAAGGTGAAGCACTTGATAGATGATATGGTGCCCGATGCTATTTATTGCCAACTCATCCGCTGCAGCGAGTATGTGAAACATCTGCATGACTATGTCAAAACGCTTGATTATATGGATGCACTCAGTGCCGGTCAGCATCGTAGGGCTGTGCGAGCGCCTTGGTATCTCGCGCCATTCGTAAAGGAGGAGGCCAGACGCCTTACTGCATACGAGCATCTGATTTTTGATTACTTCGAACATCATACGATTATCAGCGAACAAGATCGAAAGCTCATATACCATTCGCAATGCGAACGCATTGAGGTAGTGCCCAACGGCATCGATGCGGAGTATTTTAAGCAAGACATAAAGCCATCGAAAACGTATGACATCGTTTTTACCGGCAACATGAGTTATCCGCCGAATGTAGAGGGAGCCCGCCGCTTGGTTCATTCCATTTTACCGCTCGTGCGCAAGCATCTTCCCGGTGCGAAATTGTTGCTAGCGGGAGCTAATCCTTCTGCTGCTGTTCGCGCGTTGGAGGGCAATGGTGTTGTGGTGAGTGGTTGGCTCGATGATATACGCACCGCCTACAATGATGCCTGTGTATTTGTGGCGCCCATGCAATCGGGTAGTGGTATGCAAAACAAACTGCTAGAAGCAATGTGCATGGAGTTGCCCTGTGTCACCACGTCGCTTGCAGCAGCGCCGCTGGGTGTGACACATGCCATAGAGTGCTGCATCGGTCAAACCGATGAGGAATTGGCGAATCATGTGGTGAGCCTGCTAGAGAATCCGCTTCTTGCCCGTCAAATGGGTGAAACAGGTCGTCGCTATGTACAGAAAAAATTTGACTGGTCGGCTGCCGTTCGAATACTCGAAAGCCGTTGTTTTGAGTCGAAGAATTCTTAATGTGTTAGGGCGGAATTCGTATTTTTCGGGAAACAATTGCCTTCTCTATGAATCGCCTGCTTGCAATCTCAGCTTTAGTTTTTTTATGTGGAAAAGCATTTGCTCAACCTGCGCAGCGTGCATTCCATGGCTGCCATAATGCGCACAACAAAAGCCGCCGAGTAGAGCCTTTGTCGGAGCGCGAATTGCAGGTCATGAACGAGAGCATTGCCCGCAGCGATACGTTCGATATCTTGAATTACACCATCAACCTGGATGTTTCCAACTACGCATCGTACAGCATCGCTGCAGCGACCACCATTCGCTTTGCTGCATTGATGGATGGGCTGCAGTCAATTCGTTTCGACTTGTATAATCTAACGGTCGACTCGGTGCAATGGGAGCAAACCCCTGCAACCTATACATACGATGGGAATATTCTAAACGTGCAAGCACCGGTTGAAATGAATACGGCCGACAGTGCGTCGGTGGTTGTTTATTACCGCGGTCAGCCTTATCAAGATCCGGTTTGGGGAGGTTTTTATTTTCAGGCCAATTATATCTACAACCTCGGTATAGGCTTGAGCACCATCCCGCCGAACTTCGGCAGAGTGTGGTATCCGTGCTTCGATTCATTTGTAGAGCGAGCTACCTACGAGTATCATGTGAAGAGCGCCGGTGGTCTTCGCGCGCACTGTCAGGGCACTTTCTTGGGTGAAACGGTAGTGGCAGGCGACACCATTATTCGATCATTTGCTTTGAACCAACCCATACCAACGCACTTGAGCGCTATTGCCGTTGCTGCATACCAAGATGTGGATTATGTGCATGCCGGTGCGTTTGGTGATGTGCCTGTTCGCCTAACGGCCAAGGCTTCGAATATCGGTGCTATGCAAAATGCAATGGTCAATGTAGGCGCTGCAATCGATGCATTGCAATATTGGTACGGGCCTTATATATGGGAGCGAGTTGGTTATGTGCTCACAACGGATGGTGCGCTCGAGATTCCAACCAACATTGCCTACCCGCAGTTTATGGTGAACGAGTCGGTCATCAGCAATAACAACTTACTGGCACACGAGCTGGGGCACCTTTGGTGGGGTGATGTGGTTACTCCGCACATCCACAATGACATGTGGTTGAAGGAGGGGCCTGCGGAGTATAGCTCGCATCTTCTAACCGAGTGGCTATACGGTGAAGCCGATTTTGTGGACCAGGTGAAGACAAATCATCTCGATGTTTTGCGCAATGCACACATCGATGATGATGGCTTTCAACCGATGTCGCCAATGCCCGATCCTGTTATCTATGGCACCCACACCTATTACAAGGGAGCTTCGGTGATGCATAATTTAAGAGCGTACTTGGGCGATGAGCTTTTTCGAGTGGCAATGACTGAAGTGCAGGCCAATCATGTTTTTGTGGATGTAACTCCGGAGCAGTTTCGTGATTTCTTAGAGCAGGAGTCAGGAGTTGATTTAGATGATTTTTTTGATGATCAGATTTTTCAACCCGGATTCAGTGTCTTCGTTGTTGATTCATTTTCGACTGAACCCGAAGGGAATCAATTTTTGGTGAGTGTGCATTTGCAACAAAAATTGCGCGAGTGCCCGCAGTTCTATCAGCACGTGCCCGTCGATGTAACGTTTATCTCTGCCGATAACCAGCGAGAGGAAGTGCAAATCGATGCAAGTGGTCAGTTTACGAATGTTCAGTTGCCTTGCGGTTTTCAGCCGGCGATGGTGGTGTTGAATGGCCACAACCACTTGAACCAGGCACGCATGGATCATGAGTTTATGGTATACAATGATCAATCGCTCTATCCGGTATTGCCCTATGTAGATTTTCGTTTTTCACGCGAGAATGTGGTCGACTCTTCGTTGGTGCGAATTGAGCATATTTGGGCAGCCCCCGATCAACTGCCGCTAGGCAACGGAGTGTTTGAAATTTCCAATACGCATTACTATTTGGTCGATGGCCTGTGGGATGCAAACGATGTCTACAGTGGGCGCATCTATTACAACGGTTCGCAAGAAACGGATTTGGATTTTGCACTTTACAACAACGGCGAACAGCAAGCCATTTTGCTTTATCGCAGTTCTTCGGCTGATGCATGGGAGATTTATCCAGACTTCACATTGGGCACCGGTTCACTAGCCAATGGTGATGGTCATTTTGTAATCGATACATTGCGCCGCGGGCAGTATGCGTTCGCAAATGGAGATGTGTTTGCCGGTCTGGAGGCTCCGCAGCATCAAGATGCAATTGCGTTGAATTGCTATCCGACACCGGCCGATCAAGTGATGAATGTAGCCGGTTTCTCAGAAGGTGAGGGAGTTGCGTTGTTTGATGTGTATTCAATGAGCGGACGGCTCGTACAACGCTCGTCGGCCCGGTTGAACGGTGCTTTCACGAAGCGTATCGATACCTCTTCGTTGGGTTCAGGAAACTACATTTTGCAAGTAACACGCGCGAGTGGCGATGTGCTCGGCGTGAAGCAATTTGCCGTTGCTCGATGATTAGCGAATAACCTGGAAATGCCCGGCACGCGTGCCCTCTTGCACTCCGCCGCATTCGATGCGGTAATAGAGTTCGTAGTAGTAAACACCGTCGGCAAAACCATCGACGTTCCAATAGCGGCCACTGCCTGTGCTGCTGTCGAATGCCAGCGCACCCCAACGATTGAAAATTTTCAGCTCGTAGGTGTCCATTACGGAAGGCAAAACCAACGAGCGGTTGCTGTTCAAGTAGGGCATCCAAACATCGTTGTCGGAGTCGCCATTGGGAGTGATGATGTTGGGAAAGAGAATGTCAGATAAGTCGATGTAGCCGGCCTCGGCGTCATCAATGAAAACCTCCGTGCTTGCGCTGCAGCCCGATGTTTCGTCGGTTGCAATTACGCGATACGTTCCTGCAGCAATTACAGTCGGGTTCAACGAGGTATAGGAGAGGGGCTCCCAGTTGCCGCTCGATGCGAAATACTCCCAACTAATCGCACTGTTTTGCTGGGGAGTGACTTCAATACCTAAGATTTCTACATTCGGATTGGAGCATGAAATAGAGTCTTGCTCGGGGATTGCCAAAAATGAGATGTCGTGATTGGGTATTTCGATTGTTGTTTCAACGCCGCAATTTTCCTGGTCGTCTACCATGAGTTGATGAATGCCGGGCGTAAGGCCTGCAGCTGTATTGCCGGGAATAGGCGTTCCATCCACTATGACAGCATACGGTTGCGATCCGCCTGTGATAGTATTAATCTCTATCGCGCCGTCGACTCCGTTGCAAGCATATGCAATGGACGTGTTGTAGCTAATAGGCTCGTTGAATATCAAATCGAAACTCGCCGCAACGGCGGTGTTACCACAAGGGTCCTCTACGTTGCCGCTTACGTCTTGAATAGACAGCGTGTAGGTGCCGGCTTGCAGTACCGATTCACTGAGATTGAGAAGGAACATATCTTCATACGATGCATTCGGATTTTCGGCCACTACCGAGGCAACGGTAAATACTCCGCCCGGTCCGCTCAGTGTGAAATCAGATGCTTCAACCGTGCTGTTGACGATTAGTTCCGAGAAGAGTAGTTCAATTTGGTTGTTGGTGCATGCCGAAACCGCAGCAGATATTTCAGGTTGCTGATCATCGAACAATGTCGCGGTGCTTTCATTGAAATCGATGGAATATCCATCCGGGCTGTTCGACCAGTTCATTACAACCAACGCGAATGTTTGTCCTACTTGTACATTGAGGTTGGCGTTGAAGGCAGGTCCGTTTAGGTCACCGGGGCCATTGCTGTTGCCCGTGCCTCCGTTGCCAGTTGAGATGCCGGTTGGTCCGTTGGTTGCGAAGCTTCCATACGAGTTGCAACTAACCTCCGGCGAAGAGCCATCTTGTGCATTGATGCCGGCGCAACCTCCGTTGGTGATTTCGAAAAGGCCCCAGTCATAATCGTCGAGTTCATTGTTGGGTGTTAATACGAAGCCAAGCTCTCCCGCTTGCTGCACTGTGAAGGTGTACCACAAGCTCATGGTCTCGGTCCCGTTGTTGCAAGCGCCTGTGTACTCCAAGATATCTCCTGTTCCGGGTGGTGAGGTTTCTTCGCTGTAAATACCGCCGCAAAGAGGTATGGCACCGTCGCAGTCGCCGGTGCTGTTTTGTGCTGTAATTGTAAGAGATATACTAAGGAGAAATCCGAACAGTATAATGGGCTTCATGAAGTGGTGGTTTTATACGAATGTACGTTTTTTTTATGAGTTCGATAAAAACCAAAAAGCCCCACTCGCTAGCAGGGCTTTTAGGCTTAAACTGAAAAACTAAAAACTATTTTGTAAGTTGTTCACTTACATGACAAAAATAAAACGCATTGAAAGAACGAAGTGAAATGTGTTTTCAACAAGTTACTCACTTCATGTTGCGGTCTTTCTTTATTTGCTCGTAGGCATCTTGCACCTTGATGAATTTTTCGTTGGCCGATTTTTCATGCTGTTCGCCCAAGCCGCGCACCTTATCTGGATGGTACTTCATGGCCATTTTACGATAGGCTTTTTTCACTTCATCGTCGGAAGCAGCAGTATCGATCTCTAAGATTTTGTAAGCACTTTCGGTGTCTTTGTAATGCATCGCTTTGAGCGATTCGTAGTCCTTGCTGTTGAGTCCCAGATACTGCGCAATGGTTTCAATGATGTGCATTTCGGACTTGTCGACGTTGCCGTCGGCCTTTGCAATTCCGAATAGATAATACATGAGTTGCAGTCGCATGGGATGTTCCATGTAGTAGCGAATCTGCTCGCACACTTCACGCAAAGGAATGTCCTTTTGCAAGAGTTCTTTCAGCACGCCCATGTGTTGCGCAGCGGCAGCACTCCCGAATTGTTTGGTGTAGAAGTCGCGAATGAAATCGAGTTCCGATTTGAGCAATCGATTGTCGGCCTTCATAACCGCTGCAGATAATACCAGCAAGGCAGACGCGAAATCGCCCGATTGTGTTTGATGGCGGTACTGTTTGTAGTTCGATTGGGTTTGTGCAGTGCCCTGGCGAACACCATTGAACGATTTATCGTCGGCCATTGCGCCAATCGCAAACCCTATCATGCCTCCGATGGGGCCGCCCATGGCCCAACCCAACGCACCGCCTATCCATTTTCCGAAACTCATTGTTTTTTTTTAAATAGCATTCATGTCATTCTGTTGATTTCGCGCAAGGGAGCAATGCTGAATTACCAGCTGCCGCCGGCTCCACCACCTCCAAAACCTCCGCCACCGAATCCGCCGAATCCGCCTCCACCACCGCCTCCGCCAAAACCTCCGAAGCCACCTCTGCCGCTACTGAAATTGTTGTAGTAGCCGTGATGAGAGCGTGAGGCTGCATTGAGCAATGCCCATGCAGCCCAAAATCCGATTTGATTGGTTTGTGCGTAGCGTTTTGTTTGAGCCGCTTTAGCAATGAATACGAATGCAAATATCAAAAGGGCTAGAAGTGCGATGCCGAGTCCTCCTTTTTTTTTACGCTTGGTATGCTTCGAAGCATACGCATCGGAGTCGTATTCGCCGCGCGCCAACTGCATTAACACCGCTGCCCCTGCTTGAATACCTTCGTAATACGCCTCGTTTTTAAAGGAGGGAATACATTCGTTATCGATGATTTGTTTGGTGGTAATGTCGGGAATGGCGCCTTCCAGCCCGCGACCCACCGCTATGAATATCTCACCTTTCGACTCAGTTGTTTTAGGTTTCACCAACATCACAATGCCGTTGTCTTCCTTCGCTTGACCAACGCCCCATGCCTCTCCCAATTCAATCGCGAATTGGCCTTTTTCCATGCTGCATAAATCGGGCACGATTACCACCGTTATTTGATTGCTCGTGCTATCTGCAAACGACACCAGCATTGACTCAAGCATGGATTCTTCTCCCTCATTAAGGAGGTCAGCAACATCGTAAACCAGCTTGTTTTCTTTTTTCGGAAAACATTCTTGTCCGGCTAACTGAGCTTGCCCCATAGTGGCCATCAGCAACCAAATAGCAACCAGCGGTAATCGATACAGTATGGTGCGCATCATCATTTAAAAGGGTGGGTTGATACGCTGTTTGAAAGCTCGTTGCGATCGTCGCGATGGTAAGGGAAGAATTTTTTAAGGTGCTCTCCAACCGAAGCAACGGCCGTGCAAAGACCGGCTGCATAGTTACCGGTCGAGAAATCTGCCGTCATTTGGTTTTTGATGGTCTCCCATGTTTCAGGGGCTACGTGCATGTGTATTCCGACG
>JBILIX010000339.1:0-2981 GCA_044368835.1 Flavobacteriales bacterium
GTCGGCTTGGTTGGTGAAGGGTATGCTCAATTCGAATCATCCTCGTTTAACCTCACCGGTTTGGCTGCTGCAACGCCCTTCGCGCGCGACTATCAATCCCTTTCAATTAATCCGGCCAACCTCGACCTGGAAACAGGCTATGATAAAAAGACAACCCTCGGTCTTTTCGATTTCACGGCATCGCTCTATACCGAACTACTCAGCAAGCAACAACTGTTCAACGGTTTCTCATCACAATCGAAACAAAAACCTCTTTCCTTCAGCGAACAAATGGCTAAAGTGGAAGAGCTTAGCATGAAGCCTACGGTTATTGATGCAGACTTATTGCTGCTTGGCGCTTCCTTTCGAAGCGAAAAAATCGGTGCCTTCGCATTTACCATTCGCGAGCGCTTCGACTTCTATTCAAGAATCGACCGAACGCTCACTGAACTCCTTTGGCTAGGAAATCAATCTTCCTACTTCGACTCTCTCATCGTGCAAGCGGCTTCAGGTGCCGACTCCATCATTGCTCGTCCGGAAAACTTTGATCCCTCGCAATACAACATTCTCTCGGCCTTTATCTCATCGGCTCAAGCGCTTTCCGGACAGCAGCTGCTGGGCAATACGGCCATCGGATTCTCTTGGCTGCAAGAGTTCAATTTTGGCTACGGCAAGAGAATCATCAAAAACGACAATTTCGAAATCCATGCGGGCATTAGTGCTAAATACTTGCTTGGCCTGGGGGCTATCGAAATCAATGGTGAAAAGAAAGAGGCCTTCTGCGCGCTTTCTCCGCTGCTGAATCCGTTCTCTTCGCAACTGGAAACAACGGCCCAAAATCCTTCTTCGCTCCCGTCTGATGCATCGCAACTAAAGCCGGTTGGGCAAGGTTTCGGATTTGATATCGGCGGCACATTTCTTTTCAAACAACACTTCATTGTCAATGCTGCCATCAACGACATTGGCCAGATGCGTTGGGATGGTAATCTCTTTGAGTTAGGCACAGGCAAGGTGACCGGATTTGACGAAGTCGGAATCGAAACACTCGAACTCAACTCAGTCCTCAACTCCTTCGATGGACTCGATGCTATTCTTAATTGGAAAGGATCAAAATCGCACATTACACGCCTCAATACCACAGCGCGATTGGGATTAGGATTTGAAGAACTGCAAAAATTCCGAATCGGTTTCGATGTAATTGCGCCCATGAACGACAACAAGGCGAACATTCAGCAAGCTGCAATTAATGTGGGCGTCGAAGTATCGCCCTGGCCTTGGCTTCACCTGCAAACAGGCTTCTCGGATGGTGGCAACTACGGCCGCCGCATGCCCGCCGGCATTTATTTCACAGTGGGTGAAGGTGCATATGAAATGGGCGTTGCCACACGTGACCTGCTCACCTATTTCAACGACGACAACCCAACGCTTTCGATGGCTTTGGGTTTTTTAAGATTCCGATTCTAATTCGAAAGCAATGAACTGTCAGCAGTGTGCGTTGTTTTGAAAACCGAATGCCCCTTATGAAATTTTCAATTCTCTATGCCGCGCTCATAACAACACTCAGCGCGTGCTCTCAAACCAACTCCAATCCTAAAAAAATCGACTTACCTGCTATGAACCCTACTTCCGACTCTCTTGAAATCGCCACCTTCGGCGCCGGTTGCTTTTGGTGCGTTGAGGCCGTTTATCAGCAAGTAAACGGAGTTTTGAAAGTTGAAAGCGGTTATGCCGGCGGTGAGATAAAAAATCCGTCCTACAAAGAAGTTTGCACCGGCAGAACCGGCCATGCCGAGGTTTGTCAGATTTCATTCGACCCTCGTGTGGTGAGCTACAATCAATTGCTTGAAGTGTTCTTTGGCACACACGACCCGACAACCCTCAACCGCCAAGGTGGCGATGTGGGAACACAATACCGCTCTTCCATCATGTACCACAGCGAGGCTCAAAAAGCTTCGGCTGAACTTGCCATTCAAGCCGCCAACGCCAGCGGAAACTGGTCTGACCCCGTGGTGACGGAGGTGGTGCCTGTCGACACATTCTACCGCGCGGAAGATTATCACATGGATTACTTCAACCTGCACGGTGAGCAGCCGTACTGCCAAATGGTGGTGCGCCCGAAAGTAGAGAAATTCAAAAAGACGTTCTCGGAATACATGAAAAAGTAAGCTTACTTCATTGTGCGGTTGGGGCGAATGATAATCTCACTGATCACTCCTCCGGCCGATGATTCTATAGCATGCAATATCTGATCGGCTATCATTTCTGGTTTGAGACCTGCTGCAAAATAATCCTTGTACTGTTCAAGCATTTGCGCATTGCTGGTGCTGTTGATGAACGGTGTGTCCACTGAACCCGGACTGATGGTGGTTACACGCAACTTATCGGGCAGCTCCAGTCGCAAGCTGTCGCTGATGGCTATCAAGGCATGCTTCGTGGCGCAATAGACTCCTGAATTTGGAAATACCTGATGCGACGCCAATGAACCCAAATTAATGACATGTCCACGGGCTTCAATCAATGCGGGTAAGGCAACGTGAATACAATTCAAAACGCCCTTCACATTCACATCAACCATGGTGTGCCACTCTTCGATTTTACCTCCAACGAGCGTGTCGAAGTATCCCAAACCAGCATTGTTGATGAGCACATCGATGTTGCCGTATGCATCCATGAATTTCTGAATGGAGGCCTGCACTTCTTCATAGCGCGTTACATCGCAAGTGAGAACCAGGCATCGATCGCCCAGCTCCGCAGCCAACGCATTCAACTTGTCGGTGCTGCGCGCCATCAATCCCAAACGAAATCCTTTAGCATGCAACAAGCGCGCGGTAGCTGCGCCAATACCCGAGCTCGCCCCGGTGATGAGAATGTTTTTCATGGGGCAAAGATGGGGAAATTTGAAGGGCGAGTGGCGAGTGGCGAATGGCGAATAAAAAGGCCCACGTTGAAAATTCAACGTGGGCCTTTTATTTATATACTAATTCTATTTTACCTTACTCAAT
>JBILIX010000340.1:0-2980 GCA_044368835.1 Flavobacteriales bacterium
GAGAGTTAATGGTGAAAGGGTGAAAGGGTGAAATTGTAATTGGTCACTATTTCTTATCCATCATCTTATTCATGGCCATCATTTGCTTCATGACCTTTTCCATTCCATCGGGAGAACCATCGAGGAATATAATATTGCCCTTGCCATATTCAGCAAAATTTTTGACAGCCTCTGTCCACATACTGAACATAATTACAGAGGTGTCCAAATTGGCTTGTTGCATTTCACGCGCAGCATTTTGCATACCACGTGCTACCTCCTCGCGAAACAATGCCACACCCTGTCCGCGCATTTGAGCTGCTTCACGCTCGGCCTGTGCGGCAATCTTAATAGCATTACCATCCGCTTCCGCAGCTTTTGTTTTAGTAATGAGCAAAGCCTGACCTTCATTTTCGGCCGCTGCCTTTAGGTTGTTGGATGCAACCACCTGTGCCATCGACTTGATGATTGCCTCATCGAAGGTGATGTCATTGATTTGAAGATCTTGTAAATGATATCCCCACTCTTCCAATCGATTATCAATTTCTGCCTTCACGTGCTCCACGATTTCATTGCGCAGGCTCAGTACTTCCGCTTGTTTTTTGGTAGCAACAAAGGCGCGAATGGTGCCTTCAATGGTGCGCACCAGTGCTTGCATCAAGCTGCGTTCGTCGATAAACTTAAAGGCAACTCGCTTAATTACCTCTTCCTCCCCGCTCATAACAGAATAGAGCAACATCGATTTGAAATAAACATTGGCCTGATCGAATGTGACCGCCTGAAATTCCATTTCAACACTTCTGTTTTGGGTGCTTATTTTCTTGAAAACAACTTCGATAAAGGGAATAGTGAAATTGAGCCCGGGTGAAAGCACTCGGCGGTACTTCCCGAACACGGTTACAACGCCCATCATCCCTTGCTGAATAACAACAAACGATTTGAAAAGAAGCAGCATCAAAATGATAGCTACAACAATATTTCCGGTAATGAACTCCATGTGTTTGGGTGTTTTAGGTGGTTTGGTTTGTTAATGATTGTATCCAACGAAATTAATGGTAAGTTCTGGCGGCATGAACATTAAACTTTCAAAAACACCGCCAGCGAAGCAATGGCTCGCCCTCGATGGCTGATGGTATTCTTCTCATCCATTGTCATTTCAGCGAAGGTCTTGTTGTATCCTTCGGCCACAAAAACCGGGTCATAACCGAACCCCTCTGCGCCTCGAGCATGTTCAATGATCTCACCGTTCACAATGCCTTCAAAGAGGTGCTCCTTCCCTTCCCTAATCAAACAAATGACGGTACGAAATCGAGCACGCCGATTCGATTTACCCATTAACTCAGAGAGCAACAGAGCCATGTTGTCTGACGGATTCTTCTGAGGGCCTGCATAGCGGGCCGAATAAACGCCGGGTGCTCCGCCAAGTGCTTCAACCTCAAGCCCGGTATCATCTGCAAAACAATCAACCTGATAAGTGTCCCATACGTAGCGTGCCTTTATGCGCGCATTCTCTTCGAGGGTATTACCGGTTTCCGGTATTTCTTCGTGGCAACCAATCGCATGCAAGCTCTTGAGCTTTACGACGCCTCCAAGCTTGTATTCTACTTCAGCAACTTTATTTTCATTGCCGCTTGCAAAAATCAGTTCGCTATTCATTTTCCGATGAGTTTGATTTTTCCGCTGTGTGTTCTTTCAAATTCGGTTACAATTCGTATCTCTTTCGGCACTTCATATCGATCCAGTAGTGCTGTCATTTTGGTTCTCAATGCGCTCTCATCCAAAGGTGACTTGCTTTCGATGTAAAGCACTACCCGTTGTCCAAGGATTGCATCTGGCAACGAAGTCACTTGAAAGGGTTCTGCGATGAGCGCTCCCAGCTTTCGCTCAATAACCTCAGCAAACAGTTTCACCCCACCGCTATTGATTACGCGGTCATATCGGCCACGGTAATAAAAAGAAGTTTCGCTCAGCAACTCAACGACGTCTTGTGTTGGCAGTGCGCTATCCGAAAGATGGGGGGCATGAATTTGCAACCGATGCTCGGGGTCTATTGAAAACAATATACCCTGCAGCGCTTCAAAGGGCGTTTCCATGTGCTGAAGTTTTCTCACAGCTACATGACTCAGCGTTTCTGCCATTCCATACGTTTCATGGACATTGTTGCAACAGGTTGCGAGCTGAGCGCGCAACTCATCTGAAACAGCCGCTCCACCTAAAATGACTGTTTTGGACTTGCCCAATAAGTTCAATTGTGCATTTGTCAATTGTGCAACTTGCATGGGCGTAAATGCTGCAAAATCAAATGCGGTCGATATCTCTTCGAAGGGCCGAGCTGAAGGCTTGATAGTCGAGATGCGCCAGCCCAGCACCATGGCTCTAACGAGCATCATTTTACCCGCAATAAAACTGCCTGGAAGTGCTAGAATGGCCGTTGCACCTTCTTTGCAATCGAAGTAATCGCCTGTGATCCTCGCGCTCGCCTCCATCGCCGATTTCCTGACGCGCCAACCGGTAGGTGCCCCCGTTGAACCCGATGTCTGAATCGTGATGCTATCGTCGTCGTTCAACCATTCAAGTATGAAGTCTAAATAGGCATATTGCCATTCAGGAGAAGATGATCGTATTCTAGAAATCAGGCCGCTTCCAGCATCGGCTTGAATGGAAACACCGTTGTAAGAAAATGAAGAGTGTATGGTCATTTCAACAATGGTTTGAGGTTCCAAGTAAGCGATTCGTCATATCGCAGCATTCCGGCCTCGGCTATCCAGGGCGAGTCGATGTTATTGGTAAACAATCCCCCTGTTCCTAGACCTTGAGGTAGTTCAACCCGCTTCGTTAGTACCCATTGGGCAATTGCATTAAGGCCGATGTTTGACTCTAGTGCAGAGGTAGCCCACCACCCTATTTTTCGTGATTGAGCTAATTCAATCCATTCATCGCAACCGGTAAAAGAACCGTGCAGGGTTGGCTTGAGCACTAAATAGTGCGGTTGAATTGCATC
>JBILIX010000341.1:0-2978 GCA_044368835.1 Flavobacteriales bacterium
GCGCTATGGTTTCAAATCAGTATGCTACGGTCATGCTGGTGATGGCAACCTTCATGTGAATATCATTCGTGGAGAGCTAACAGACAAGCAGTGGAATGATGATTTGCCTGTTGCCATTCGTGAAATTTTCGAGCTTTGCGTGAAGTTAGGAGGAACCTTAAGCGGCGAACACGGTATCGGGTTGGTTCAACGCGATTATATGGAGATTGCGTTCAAGGGGGCCGAACTGCAAACGATGAAAGCAATTAAGTTGACGTTAGATCCTCACCAAATCCTGAATCCGGGGAAATTATTTCCAAAACAAATGGATTGAAAACCTGTTACTTACGTTTTTTCGAGACAATTTTGCGCAAAAAATTGTGAATTATCAACAAGGCTTTATTAATTTCGCAACGTGCTGGTCAGAAATGATTGGCATATTTAGAGTTAGTTGAGTTGAGTCGCAATGACTCAAGACAATTACGATAGTTTTTAGTTTTTCAGTTTAAGCCAGGAAGCCCCGCTATCGAGCGGGGCTTTTTGGCTCCATACTTTTCTGTTTGCCATATGTGTTTCAGAATAATCATGTTTTACATTTGGCGTCAACTAAATCTTTTCCCTATGCGAGCTCTTGGCTTTTCAGCTATTTTCCTCATTCTTTTTACTCCGAGTTTCCTTCATGCTCAGTGCGGTGCAGATTCTACTCTCATAAATATGTTTGTTACTGTCGATGCGTGGGGAGAAGAGAATTATTGGGAATTGGTTCCAACCGGCAACGGCTGTGGCAATGGTACTTTGTATTATGGAGCCAATGAGTTAGTAGGTTGTGCAGGCACGGCTCCTGCTGTCGATGGAGGGTATCCTGACAATGCTGTTTTTGAAGTGCCTTCGTTTTGCTTGCCCAATGGACAATCGTTCGATTTGATTTTCGTGGATTCGTACGGAGATGGTGGGCCCATTTTCGAATTGTATGAGAACGGATCTTTCGCCCACGCTTATTTCGGAGGCGGAACAGGAAATACGTGGACGTTTGAAGTAGCTAATTCAGGATTGCCTGCATATGACTCACCTTGCGGTGCTTTGGAGCTCGTGGCTAATGCCGAGGGAGTGCTCCTCGATAATGTTTCATGCGTTGCACAATCCGCTGAACCGCGTCCTGCTGGCGGCAATTGTGGCTTACCAGGCGCCTGGTGCGAAGGCAATATCACAAATACAGCATGGGCCTACTTTGTTGCAGAAGCGGATGTTACTTATGAAATTACCAGTTGCAATGAGGGGGCAGGTTTCGATACACAACTCGCTTTATATAAAGCAACCGATTGTTTGGGATGGAGTTCGTTTGAACTCACCGCCGCGAACGATGACATGGCCGGCGGCTGCTCCGTTTCAGACAATTACTCTTCGTTGCTGTATGCATCGTGCTTGGAGGCGGGTGCTACTTATTACGTGCAAGTCGATGGCTGGGAAGGGGCGATAGGTGCTGCAATAATCTCTTTACGAACTGTCGAGGTGGTAAATGAATTACAGGCTGTTTTCAATAACATTCGTTGCCCAATTTCGAAAGGCGAAATTCCTCAATCCTCCATCTTACCTTACCTAACCGGAAGCGGTTCCAATTTCGAATGCTCGTGGACGGGTCCGGCCGGCTTCAGCAGTTCAGATCAAAACATCTATGAAATTGGTCCAGGCGAATATTTCTTGAATGTAGTTGATGCCTGTGGCAATACTTTTCAGTCTTCTTATACGATTACCCAGCCCGACTTATGGACCATTACAGTAGGGGAGACAGGTCCAACATGTGAAGCAACTGCAGATGGTTCCATACAACTTACAATCAATGGCGCAACTGCCCCCTACAGCTTTGAATGGATTGGCCCGTCAGCGTTCGCTTCCGATTTGGAAGATGTTCAAAATATTGGGTTCGGTAACTACCAGGTGACAATAATCGATGACAACGGTTGCGAAAACTCAGCGTACGTAATTCTGGAACCTGAAAATTCGTTCAGTTTCAATTTGGGCAATGACACCACATTGTGTTTAGATGCAGAATACATGGTGCTCGGTCCCGCAGGTGTGCTGTATCAATGGCAAGACATGAGCATCAATCAATTCTACACCATTTCGGCTGACCAATGGGGATTGGGACAGCATGCTATTATTCTTACAGCAACGACTCCCGATGGTTGCGTGTATGCCGATGATTTAGTTTTTACGGTAGAAGATTGTTCGAATGCAGTGCCGCAATATGTTAGTGGAAACATGCGCCTATTTCCGAACCCAAGCAATGGAATGATGCAACTTGAATGGGAAAATCGATTGCAATCAGCAGAAATTATCTTGTTTGACATGCAGGGCCGTTGCGCTGAGCGTCATGCAGTAAACAATGCAAGTCGGTTGGTTTGGTATCCTTCAGTGGAGGCAGGGGTGTATCAAGTTGTTGTTGAAACAGAGGGAAGTCGCTACTCTACTCGTTGGGTGAAGCAAGACTGAATTGACTAACCACGGTTCATAACCATGCTATTTTATATGGGCATAGGATGTGGAAATTTGCTTTGGCCGATTATTTTTGTACCGATAAAACGAACAATCCTATGGGACATTCACACGACAATCACGACCACCATGGTCATATGGAAGCTGAGCAAAATGAAATTGGCGGTCCGGTAACGTTTGCTCTTATTTGCTTCGCGCTAGCAATCGTGATTATTTATTTCTGGGCGCAGTAATTTTTTTTGCGCTTCTGGAGGCAGGCTTCGATGGGCGAGTTTCCAGTTGTTTTTTGGAAAAAACATGCTTGAGTTGAAAATCGAGAAATTCGATCAACTCTTTCCCATCTATTATATTTATTTCTTGGGATAGTCCCAGTATGAATCGAGCTACAGGTCGCAGGTCAAAAATAACGGCTTTAAAAGAATAGTAGCCTTTGGTCTCCAGTAATTTAATGTGCTCAACAGTCATCGGGTACTCTTCCTTGAGTAGCAGGGCTGCGCGCATCGAAA
>JBILIX010000342.1:0-2977 GCA_044368835.1 Flavobacteriales bacterium
GATCCTTGACCGACATGTTAGCAATGCCTCCAAGGTTCAAGCAAATCGGATACGACTCAAATAAAAGCAAGTCGCCAATGGGGACAAGAGGAGCGCCTTGTCCGCCGCGCGCAACATCGGTTGTGCGAAAATCGGCTATCACATCACAACCGATTTTGGCTGCAATATGCGCCGGACTCGCTATTTGCAGCGTTAGACCCGCTTCGGGTTGATGAAAAACAGTGTGCCCGTGCGAGGCAATGAAATCGACCTTCGCTTCGTGGTGTTCAATAAAATCGGCAACCCATTTACCGTGCTGTATTCCGAGCTCCACGTTGAGCTTCGAAAGTTCGAGACCGCATAGAGTATGCGCCTCTCGCAGCCTTTTTCGCCACTCTTCGTCATACGGAATAGTGGCGGCATGATGCAATTCAAAACTCCAAGAGCTACCGCAGTAAAAGGTGCAATGTGCAATGTCCAGCCCGTCGAGCGAAGTACCGCTCATCAAACCGATAGCGCGGTATGTGCGCAGCTCGCTCATGAATTACCCTTTCGAATAACCGGCAACAGCGCCCCAATCAAGACGGTTGTGTAAATGGCGTAAATGCCCATAACGGCAAAGGCAAGCGCCTTTTTTCCGGGCAGCTGCGCGTAGAAGTAACCACCCACAATGCAAGCCGACATAAACAACTTCACGAGCACGGAAGCATTCACAGAGGCAATAAAACGATGCGGTGATTTCGAGCTTGCCGAGGCTATCATCTGATACAAAAAGTACGTAACCGCGCCGTAGAGCGGAATCAACACCCACACCGCATCGGGCATGGGTTTTTTAACGATGAAAAGAACAACAATGGCCAACACATACAACAGCACGGTGGCAATGGTCAGTGGAATTAAAAATGCTCGTGTATTCATGTAGTGCAAATATCAACGCTTGCGGAGTACATCGCGTATGACAATATAAACAGCCAATATCACTCCCAGCAACGAACAGATAAGTGTCATTACAGGCGTTTCGAATTGGAAGAATTGATCGAGTTTGATGCCACCCCAAACACCCAAAAAAATGGTAATGGCCATTTGAGTAGCCATGGATGTGTAGCGTAAAATCGAATTGTTGCCTGCCTTATTGGGCGGCGTTGATGACTGCATCGGATTGGCCTTCCTTTTTCATCTCTTTCACTTTTGCTCCCATGTTGCATGCCCCGGTAAACGATGACCCCGGCTCTACTGCAAGCTTATCCGTGAAAATATCGCCTTCCACTTTTGCAGTGCCCTTCAGTGAAAGCATTTGTTGAACATAGAGCTTCCCCTTCACCAACCCCTCAATCTCGGCGTTTTGGCAATTTACAGTGCCTTCGATACGCCCTGCAGGCCCTATCACTAAGCGACCTTTGGTTGAAAGATTTCCTACAAAAGTGCCGTCGATGCGAATGTTGCTCTCGCAGCGAATTTCACCTTCTATGCTGGTTCCTTCAACGATGCGGTTGATGCCCATATCGGGCACCTGCTCAGTGTATTTTGCCATCGGTTTAGTGTTTTTCTGAAACATGGTAATTAGTGTAAGGCGCTTCTGTCAATAGTACCTGGCAAAAAAGTCGAGATACAATTGGTAATTCTTGCCTTTAAACAAAGCTATATAATTCTGCTTAGATATCAAAAAAACATGATTCCCGTTCACATTCACCGCCGCAAGCCTTTCTGTGTCGCTAATGAATGCCCCGTAATACTGTTTTGCGTCTTCCGGCTTTTTGAACGATTTCACAAGCAACATGTGATTGTCTTTATCGAGCAAATTATTGGTGACACGCAGCTGCGACGAATTAAAGAACATCAAATTGAAATCAGCTACAGATGCTTTCGCTGCGTTGATGTCGCTTCCGTTTACGGGCATTAACACCGCTAAATAGTGCTCTGCATTCACATCGAAAACATAGGGTCCGTCATCGAATGCCAGAGAATCAGCATTGTTCGAGAGCTGCTGCAACGAATCGGCTTGCATGGCGTTTGTGGGTTGGGAAGGGCCCGATGTGTTTATTTCATCGCCTGCATTCAACACGCGCAAGAGCTGATCAGCGCGGGCCGCTTCCTCCGTGCCCGCGCACTCCTGAACCAATTGGTTCAACTCATTTTGATAGTTCTCCTTAACGCCGTATGGCGCATCTGAATACCCCACGCAAATAGCCCGAAGCAGTTTGTATTTGCAAAGCAAACGGTTCAGGGGCTCTGCTGTTACAACGCTGTCGCAATAAGCCTTTGCCTTGCCGTAGCTGCGGGCAGTATAATAACCATAGGCCACTTGATAGGCTTCGTTCTCCTTAGCCTTTTTCATGTCTTGAATATCCAAGTAACCTGGGTTATCAACGAGCATTGCCCAATCACTGCTCGGATAACGTGTCTTTATCTCATCGCCCCAATACTTCGAGTTGCAGCTTTCACAAAACGGATTCTTCACATAACCCTTAGTGCCCTCCTTGGCTAGCCATGTTCGGAAGAGTTGATAGTAGGTGGTAGGATGGTAACTGCTTTCATCCATGTTGGCCAGCAATTCTTCCCATGTGCTGATGGCGTTGTCGTCGTCGTCCAGTTTCTCCTTGTAAACCACCCCGGCATTGTAATAACCCTCAGCAGCAGCCTTTTTAACTTCCTTCATGCCGGCGTCGTTTGCACACGGGAGTGAGCCTTTCAGTTCTTCTGCACTCGGTGTCTTGTACTTGTCCTGGGCAACGGTGCCACTGCTATCTGCTACTGCTTCTTGCTCCGCAATAGCCTCTTCGCCGGGGCCAAAACTCTCAGCCAGTTTCGACTGTAACCGCCAGTAATCCTTCAACGGCCTATCACCCCACTCGTCAGCAAACGTATTGCGACCGTTTTCCTTCAACTCTTCGTTATAACACCAAAACGTGCCGCTTATGCCCGATTCCTGCGCTGCCTGGCGCGCCTCTTCTGCCTTGCGCTCATCGTCAAGGCGCTGCTGTTCCATGGCATAAGCCAT
>JBILIX010000343.1:0-2974 GCA_044368835.1 Flavobacteriales bacterium
TGAGCAGAATAGGGTGTCCTTTCAACACGTTTTCGAGGATATCCCAAACCACAGCCTCTTTCTTATCTACGATTTTTTTAGCAGACTTTACAGTCTTCACTATACCGCGCTCAATCATTTTACGAATGATAAACGGCTTGAAGAGCTCAGCAGCCATGTCTTTCGGGATACCACACTCGTGCAGTTTCAATTCAGGACCTACGACGATAACCGAACGCGCAGAGTAGTCGACACGCTTACCGAGAAGGTTCTGACGGAAACGTCCTTGCTTACCTTTCAGAGAGTCTGAAAGTGACTTCAATGGACGATTGCTTTCTGTTTTAACTGCAGAAGACTTGCGTGAGTTGTCGAACAAGCTGTCAACAGCTTCCTGCAACATACGTTTCTCGTTACGCAAGATTACTTCAGGGGCCTTGATCTCAACCAAGCGCTTCAAACGGTTGTTACGAATGATAACTCGGCGATACAAGTCGTTGAGGTCGGACGTAGCGAAACGGCCACCATCCAACGGCACCAATGGGCGCAATTCGGGTGGAATTACAGGCACTACACGCGTAACCATCCATTCAGGACGGTTATTTACGCGCGTGTTGGCATCACGAAATGCTTCAACCACTTGCAGACGCTTCAACGCTTCGTTTTTACGCTGCTGTGAGGTCTCTACATTCGCTTTGTGACGCAATTCGTATGAAAGCTCGTCCAGTTTTACCTTGGCCAGCAAATCGTACAAAGCCTCGGCACCCATTTTCGCAACGAATTTGTTGGGATCCTTGTCGTCGAGGTATTGATTTTCTTTTGGAAGCTTCTCTAAGATATCGAGGTATTCCTCTTCAGTAAGGAAGTCATAATCAGCAAGACCACTGCCATCAGGACGCGATGCAGGTCCCACGTTTACTACCACATAACGCTCGTAATAGATAATTTGATCGAGTTTCTTGGTGGGTAGACCCAGCAAGTAACCGATTTTGTTTGGTAATGAGCGGAAGTACCAGATGTGAGCAACCGGCACGCTCAGGGTGATATGCCCTGTACGTTCGCGGCGTACTTTCTTTTCGGTTACCTCTACACCGCAACGGTCACAAACAATACCCTTGTAACGGATACGCTTGTATTTACCGCAATGGCATTCATAGTCCTTAACCGGACCAAATATTTTTTCGCAGAAAAGACCATCACGTTCCGGCTTATAGGTTCGGTAGTTGATGGTTTCCGGCTTCAATACTTCACCGTGTGAACGCTCCAGAATTTCTTCGGGAGAGGCCAGGCTAATGGTGATAGATCTGAAATCGCTGTTTGGGCGAGCTACTTTTTTTGCTTGAAGCATTGTGATTTATTTCTTTTCAGGTATAAAACAATTCTATGAAAGGGTAGGAGGGACGGGAGTTTTTCGACTCCCGACCCGCAGCTTATTTATCAGTTCTGGTTCAACGTGATGTTGAGACCCAAACCGCGCAATTCATGCAGCAATACATTGAAGGATTCCGGTATGCCAGGTACAGGCATGTTTTCGCCCTTCACGATAGACTCGTACGTTTTCGCACGACCCATTACGTCATCGGACTTCACCGTTAGGATTTCCTGAAGGATGTTGGCTGCACCGAATGCCTCGAGTGCCCAAACCTCCATTTCTCCGAAACGCTGACCTCCGAACTGCGCCTTACCACCAAGCGGTTGCTGAGTGATGAGCGAGTATGGACCGATTGAACGAGCGTGCATCTTATCGTCGACCATGTGGCTCAGTTTAATCATGTAGATTACACCCACTGTAGCCTGCTGTTCGAATCGAACACCTGTGCCGCCATCGTAGAGGTAGGTAACTCCCCACTCAGGTACGCCGGCATCTTTCATCTCTTTCAAAATATCGTCGAGTGAAGCACCATCGAAGATAGGAGTAGCGAAACGCTTACCTGTCTTCAAACCTGCCCAACCCAATACCGTTTCGTAAATCTGACCCAAGTTCATACGCGATGGTACCCCAAGTGGGTTCAACACGATGTCTACCGGTGTGCCGTCTTCCAAGAATGGCATGTCTTCGTCGCGAACGATACGGGCTACAATACCCTTGTTTCCGTGACGACCCGCCATCTTATCACCCACGCGCAACTTACGTTTCTGAGCGATATATACTTTCGCCAATTTCACGATACCGGTTGGTAGTTCATCTCCCACGGTAAGCTGGAACTTCTGACGCTTGTAAGATCCCAGTAACTCGTTGTAACGCATGTTGAAGTTGTGGATGCAACGCTTCACCAATGTATTGGTAGGCTCATCCTTCGTCCAAGCTTCTGCATTGATAACGCTGTAGTCGATGGTAGCAAGCGACTTCGCAGTGAACTTGGTACCTTTCTTAATCTGTTCTTCCTTGAAGTAGTTGTAGACACCTTGGCAAGTCTGATCTTTCAGAATCGCAACCAACTTGTCAACCAAAACTTTCTTCAATTCAGCTACTTCTTTATCGTGCTCTTTATCCAATGCCTCGACAACAGCCTTCTCATTGGTTTTTACAGTCTTCTTATCCTTGACCGTGCGTGAGAACAACTTCTTATCGATTACAACACCTGAAGCGCTTGGTGGCACCTTCAAGGAAGCATCTTTCACATCACCGGCTTTGTCACCGAAGATGGCACGAAGAAGTTTTTCTTCCGGCGTAGGATCGGTTTCACCTTTAGGAGTGATTTTACCGATGAGGATATCACCTTCTTTTACCTCGGCTCCAACGCGAATGATACCGTTTTCATCAAGGTCTTTGGTTGCTTCCTCACTTACGTTCGGGATATCGGCTGTCAATTCTTCTACACCACGCTTGGTATCACGCACTTCTGTGGTGTACTCGTCCACGTGAATAGATGTGAAAATGTCATCACGAACAACACGCTCGCTGATAACAATCGCATCTTCGAAGTTGTATCCTTTCCATGGCATGAAGGCCACTTTCAAGTTACGTCCGATTGCAAGTTCTCCTCCTTTCGTAGAA
>JBILIX010000344.1:0-2967 GCA_044368835.1 Flavobacteriales bacterium
ACTCGCCCTCGAACTCGAAGAGCGCGGTTACGACTGGATCAAAGAAGAAGCAGAAGCCAACGCATAAGCCATGGAAACGACTATTGTGAGTCCTGCAAAGGAAAAATGGATGCGCACGCTGGTGAACCACGAATTCACGAATGGGAAGGCGGCGGCGGCACTCGAGCAATTCGATTTCCCGACAACGCGCGACGAAGATTGGAAGTACACCCGTGTGGCGCGCATTGCGAATGAAGAGTGGAAAGTTGCATCTGATGGCGCTACCATTGACACCAAGGCATTCGAAATCGAAGGCCTCGATGCATACACGCTCGTGTTTGTAGATGGAAAATTCTCGTCGGCTAGCTCTCGCATGCCGGCGGAACAAGGCATCCACGTTTCGCAAGAAACCGTTTTGACATCTGAACGCGAAACGTACGAGCACTTCTTCCAGGCAATGGCCGATGCGGCATGCACCGACATCATCAATGTACTCGTTGAGAAAAATACTATCGCTACAAAAGCGATTCACATCATACACGTAAACACACAAGCGCAATCATTGGCGCAGTCTCACATTCGAATTATTGCGATGAGCGGCGCCAACATTCATTGTGTCGAATCATTTGTTTGCACGAGTGAAATAAAAGCGTTCACCAATCGCACGCTTAAGATTACGGTGGAAGAAAATGCGCATGTGCATTGGGATAAAATCCAACTTGAATCGGATGCGAATTTCTTGATGAACGAAGACAACGTTCACATTGCGTCCAACGGCAATTTCACCATCAACACACTCACCATCGATGGCGGTTGGGTGCGCAACGCCCTCAACATTACACTCGACGGTCAAAACATCGAAGCCAATTTGAACGGCTTCTATATGCCGCGCCGCAAGCAGTTTGTAGACAATCACACTCGCGTTGATCACCGCAAGCCGCATTGCAATAGCAACGAGCTGTACAAAGGTGTATTGAACGACCAGAGCACAGGCGTTTTCAACGGAAAGGTATATGTGCAGATTGACGCGCAGAAGACCAACGCATTTCAAAGTTGCGCCAACATCTTGCTCAGCGATGATGCAACGATGAACACGAAACCCGAGTTGGAAATCTATGCCGACGATGTGAAGTGTAGTCACGGAACAACCACCGGTCAGCTCGATGAAGAAGCATTGTTCTATTTGAAATCGCGCGGCTTGGGCGAAGCCAATGCGCGTCGACTTCTAACCTCTGCATTCATCGGCGATGTGATTTCCAAGATCACCCACGATGCAGTGCGTGAGTACGTCATCGATCAACTTACCCAACGCGAATTGCTATTTGCCTGATGCTCGATATCCACGCCATACGCGCACAGTTTCCCATTTTGCATCAGCAGGTGCATGGAAAACCGCTCGTCTATTTCGACAACGCAGCAACCACGCAAAAGCCATTAGCGGTCATTGAGCGCATCGATCGCTACTACAGCGAAACGAACGCCAACATTCACCGCGGCGCTCATCATTTGGCGAACATCTCTACCGAGCACTTCGAACAAACGCGCGAGAAAACACGTGCGCTGTTGAATGCTCGCGAAACAGCCGAAATCATTTTCACCTCAGGAACAACCGACGGTATCAACTTGGTCGCTCAAACCTGGGGCAGACAAAACATAGGAGCAGGCGACGAGATTCTCCTCTCGATGCTCGAGCATCACAGCAACATCGTTCCGTGGCAAATGCTTGCGGAAGAAAAAGGTGCTGTAATCAAAGTAATTCCGATTCACGAAAACGGAACGTGGCAAGTTGAATCACTGGACAAGCTCATCAACGAACGCACAAAACTTGTTGCGGTAAACCATGTGTCCAATGCACTGGGAACCGTCAATCCAATTGAGACACTCATCACACAAGCGCATGCCGCAGGTGCGAAAGTGCTCATCGACGGCGCGCAGTCAGTTGCGCACATGCCCATCGATGTTCAAGCAATCGATTGCGATTTCTATTGCTTCAGCGCGCACAAATTGTATGGCCCAACAGGAGTGGGTGTGCTCTATGGTAAGCGTGAACTACTAGAATCGATGCCACCGTGGCGCGGCGGCGGCGAGATGATCAAAAGCGTTTCGTTTGAAAAGACCACCTACAACGAACTGCCGCACAAGTTTGAAGCAGGCACGCCGCATATCGCCGGTGTGATTGGCTTTGGTGCTGCGCTCGATTTTTTGCAGACGTTGGATAGCGATGCCGTCGCAACTCATAAACACACGCTGTTGCAACATGCCACCGCGCTGTTGCAAGAAATAGATGGCCTGCGGATTTTTGGAACGGCTGAGCATAAGGCTGAAGTCATATCCTTCAACGTGGGCAACATCCATCCGTTCGACCTAGGCACTTTGCTCGACCAGCAAGGCATAGCAGTGCGCACGGGGCATCACTGCACAGAGCCGTTGTGGAATTTCTACGGTGTGCCCGGAACTGTGCGTGCATCGTTTGCACTCTACAACACCACGGAAGAAATCGACATCTTTGTGGCCGCATTGAAAAAATCCATAACCCTACTCGCGTGAGCATCGAAAGCAAGCAACAAGAAATCATGGAAGAGTTCAGCGTGTTTAGCGACTGGATGCAGAAGTACGAGTACATCATCGAACTCGGACGCGACCTTCCGTTGATAGAAGAATTTCAAAAAACCGACGAGCTGCTGATTCGCGGTTGTCAGTCGCGCGTATGGCTGCATGCCGAGCGCAACGACGACGGAACCTTGCATTTCACCGCCGATAGTGACGCCATCATTACGAAAGGATTAGTAGCCCTCATCGTGCGTGTGCTCGATGGCGAAAAACCCGCCGACATCGCGCAAGCCGATTTGCATTTCATCAAGGAGATTGGCTTGAGTGAACACCTCTCCCCTACCCGCAGCAACGGATTGGCGAGCATGATAAAACAAATGAAAACCTACGGCCTGGCATACATGGCCCAATCATAACCGACATTAGCATCGACCTATG
>JBILIX010000053.1:0-9953 GCA_044368835.1 Flavobacteriales bacterium
GAGGAGCCACCTTAAAATAGTTGTATTGACTATTGCTTTCGTCGAATTTATTCACTGCGGTGTAATGAAATTCTATTTGCTCGCTGCGTTGAATATGCCCAATCAACTTCAATGTCAGTTCCATGATGCGCTTCTCGAAGTTCTCATCAGTCATGCGAGGTTGCGGAATAAAAAAGACTTCATCGGTGTTGTTTTCATCGGCACGGATGTCGTATTTTTCCTCAATCATATCCATTATTTTCTGCATCGCAGGTATTGAGCTGTACCGTTTTAATACACCAAACAACAGTGGCAACGTAAGTCGCTCATCGTCCTCAAGGTCATCAAACTTAGGGATTAGGCTGTCCGTCTTCCATTGGTATTTTTTATCCTTATACTCATACCGAAATAATCCCCCTAATTTGGATTTATCGGTGCTTGACAAGGAATGCGGGAATTCACCGGATTGAAGCTTGGTCAAATCGTACTGAATAATACGTCTTTCAGCGGTGGGAAAACCGTTGTCATTGAGCCGTTGGTTAACATATTCCATCATTTCTAATAACGTGCCTCCTCCGCCATTGAGGAAATTGACGATAAAACGTAAGCGTTGAAGCTGAATGTCAGGTTTGGAGTATCGTGCCATAGTAAGTATAATAATTGCAAAGGTATACAAAGCTGCGCAAATCGGTTGCGCAGGAGGTGAATATTTTTGCTCTTTAATAATTAAAACCTAACATTATGATTGTAACAATTACATCACGAGCTGCAACCGAAGAATGGATGCAGGATCTAGAAATGGCGTTTAATGCAATGGGCAGTTATCGTATGGAGGAATACCGAAACGAATTATTGATGGGAGTGAATACGCTTGTTGATATGCTCAATCGTTTCGAAGGAACGCGGGCCTTTCGAAGCGATCGGGAGAATTGTCCGGAAGGTTTTTCTCTGGGAGTAAAGGTGAATTACGCTGAGGCCGGGTTTCCGTTTCAAGCCTTTGTGCGCTACGAAGTCGACGAGGATAGGAAACTGGTGGGTGTGATTCACTACACCGATACAGCATCTACCGAAGAATTTCCCATAGCTGGTTTTGGTTATACTTGGAAGACCGAGTACTTCCGAGAAAGGAGTGAAAACAAACCCGGACAGTTGGTTGCTTGGATGAAAGTTTTTGCAATTCAATTTCTATCCATGCAAGTCATAGGGCGTGATATTCTATATGCTGTGTTGGAGGAATAAAGTGTGGAAGCGAGAGCTTCCTGCTTTTTGTTGGCATATCATTCGGGGTTGTAGTCTACACTATTAACTGTTTCAATCATCAAATTTGACGCGAAATGGAAAAGAAGAAATTTGATTTTGAATCGCTCGCTCAAAATGCTGACGATACCAACAATCAGTCGTTGAAACCTCTGCGGAGTTTGGCCTGTAGCTGACGAAAATCAGCGTAACCTTCGTTTTGGCTGTGGCGTACCACTGCCAAATGATTAAACTGTGAAGCGTACTATTTCCCTATTTATCTCGGGCTTGAGCATCGTCTCGGGCATGTGTGCACAAACCGATGTGTCTACTCTCGATTTTCAATGCAGTAAACTGGATGAGCAAGGCACACTGTGGCTGGGTTCATCGGGTGAGGGGCTATGGAAGGTTCAGGGAAATGGTTTGGAACGCCATACAGTGGCCGGGCATTCTTCCCAGGCCGACTACTATGCTATGACACTAGACCCTCAAGGTCACCTGTGGCTGGCTACCAAAAATGCTGTGGTGGAGTATGACTACCAACAATGGAAGGATATGCCGATGTCGAATGCGTTAGTGGCTTCGACCCAGGATGGGGTTGGCTCGGTGGAACGTAACCGCATTGTGCATGGTCTGGCTGTAAACCATATGGATCATGTGCTTATGGGCGTTGAAGATGCCAATACAAATCAGTATCTTCTCATGCGCTTCAACGGATATACGTATGTGGATCTCATTCGTCCCTTCAAGATTCGAGCGGTGTTTGAAGATCTCGACGCTACCATTTGGATGGCGGGCGGTGGCTATAAAATGGAAGGCGGTAAACTGGTGTCTAAGGTGTCGCTTCCTCAGGGTACGATCACTTGCGCTATTCAAGACAGCAGAGGCGATGTGTGGCTAGGCACCGACGGAAGTGGAGTGTATCGTTACGATGGAACTTCTATGCGTCACTACGCCGATGATCATGGCTTCTCTTCCCTGCGTGTGACCTGCATGCACGAAGACGAGAAGGGAAAGATCTGGATGGGCACGGAAATGTTGGGCGCAAACAAAACTCAAGGCCTATCGTATTTCGAAGCGGGTGCTTTTCATCACCTTCAGGAGTCGGCCGATTGCCCCGTTAAAGCAGTGAACACAATTGCTTCCGATAAGAAGGGAACCGTTTGGTTTGCAGGCAATGATGGTGCGCTGTATCGATACAACGGTCGTTCGTTTTCTACTGTCGACGCGTCTGAGTTTTTAGTTAAGCGTTGATTCGTCAGATTTTATAGTCTTTGCATACTTTAGTGGCCATGCAAGACAAGTCACTCTATGCCACCTCGCCGGCTTATTACACCTATTACTTCAATTTGGTCGAAAGCAACAATCTCCTTCATGAGTTGAAGGAAAGTGAAGAGCGCATTTCTGATTTCATTGGTTCGATCCCCGAAGAAAAATGGCACCACCGCTATGCGCCGGAGAAGTGGACAGTGGCTGAAGTCGTTCGTCACGTCATCGAAACGGAACGCATATTCGCCTATCGGGCCCTGCGCTTTTCTCGATTTGATGACACACAGCTGCCCGGTTTCAACGAGAACGATTTCATCGCACACTTGGCAGATGTCCAATTCTCGAAGCAACACACCTTGCGCGAATTTCATGCGGTGCGCGCAGCAACCATTAGTCTCTATGAATCCATGAATGATCGCATGCGTTCGTTTGTGGGAAATGCAAACGGGTTGTCCGTGTCGGCTGAAATGCTGGGCTTCATGATTGTGGGGCACACGGAACATCACGTCAACATTATAAAAGAACGGTATCTGTAGGGGCGATGTGCGATGTGCGATATGCGATGTGCGATGTGCGAAGGAGGCTTCCTGTGTATCTGTCGGTCGGGGACGCATTGCATGCGTCCACCTATTTATAACGCATCGCGCGCGTCTATTTCATTGTCCATCTGACAATTCGCACATCCATTTGCAGACGCAGCGTTTTCCTTTGACTACGTATGCGACTATCCGTTTTATTGGTTGTGCTGTGGTTGGCGGGGTGCAATGGTGCTCCGCACAACGGTTTGCCTGCCATCGTGGTCGTTGATACTGTTGCTGAAAAAACTTCTGATGAACATGAAACATCGATTTTGTTAGTGGTAAAGAACGATGTGCCGGTAAGCCATTATTTCGAAGCGATGGACTCGTTGTGCAACGTCATCGATTCCGCATTTGGCATCCAGCTCAACGAGTATGAACTGGTGCATGCCAATCGTTGGATACTGGACACGCTCATATCGTTCGATTATTATATAGCGAAGGAGAGGGGAAGAATAATTGACGATCAAAAGAAGTGTATTGTGTTAAAGGTAGGCGACGAGCTGCGAGTCCCGAATCCAAATGAGCTCGATTCAATTCGTATGAACCTTCATCCTGTTTTGATTGATGTGAATATACCCGAGTACGCATTGCGTATTTGGCAGCACGATTCGGTGATACATGTATGCCCTGTTCGTGTAGGAAAAAATGAGCGGAAGTTTCTAAAGTTGGCCAGACATGAGGTCAGCTTGCGAACGCCGGTGGGTGAGGGCAGTATTGTGCGTATTGAACGAAATCCTTTGTATATAAATCCGGTCGATGGACATCGGTATAAAGCTACTCGTCGCGATGACGGCCGTTACACCCGACTGCCTCGCATCCCATTCTTGGAGCCGGAAATAAATGGCATTCGAAGTGGCGCACTTATTCATCCAACAACCAATTTAAGCACCTTGGGTAAAGCAGTATCGAACGGATGTGTCGGTTTGAGTGAAGCCGATGCTTGGATGGTCTATTACCATGCACCGCTCGGCACACGGGTGCGGTTTCGATACGATCTGGAGGTGACGGATAGCACCGGGCAGCATCGAACACTCGACGATATATATCAAAAAAATACCTCGTCGCGATAGCACGACGAGGTATTCTGTTATATCAAATAATCTTTTAAATACGCTCAATAACCATAGCGCTAGCGCCGCCGCCACCGTTGCATATGCCGGCTCCGCCAATCGCAGCATTGTTTTGGGCAAGCACATGTAAAAGGGTCACAACAATGCGAGCTCCTGAGCAACCCAGCGGATGACCCAATGAAACGGCTCCACCGTTTACGTTTACTTTCGATGCATCGAGTCCCATTTTCTGGGTGTTCACGATACCAACCACCGAAAACGCTTCGTTGAGTTCCACAAACTCCAGGTCAGACATGTTGAGTCCGGCCTTGGCAACTGCTTTCGGAAGGGCCAACGATGGAGTAGTGGTGAACCACTCCGGAGCCTGTTCTGCATCGGCATAACCGCGCACTTTGGCAAGAGGCTTCAGTCCGAGTGATTCCATTTTTTCTTTGCTCATGAGGATAAGAGCTGCAGCGCCGTCGTTCATAGTGCTTGCATTGGCCGCAGTTACCGTTCCTTCTTTCGTGAAGGCTGCGCGCAAGCCGGGCACTTTATCAAAGTTTACATTCTTATATTCTTCGTCTTCGCTGAAGGTTACCACATCACCTTTGCGTCCGGTAATTTGAACAGGAACGATTTCAGCATTGAAATTGCCGGCTGCCCAAGCTGAAGCTGAGCGCTTGTAACTTTCAATGGCAAATGCATCTTGATTTTCTCGTGTGATGTTACATTCCGCAGCGCACATATCGGCAGCTACACCCATTGCGTAATTGTGGTACACGTCGGTAAGTCCATCTTTAGCCAAACCGTCTATCATGCTTACGTTTCCGTATTTGTTTCCCCAACGAAGGTTTTCCGAATAGAATGGCACTTGGCTCATGTTTTCCATGCCACCGGCTACCACCACATCGGCATCGCCCAGCATAATGCTTTGCGCACCTTGCATGATGGCTTTCATGCCCGAAGCACACACCTTATTGACGGTTGTGCAGGCAACACCATCGGGCAATCCGGCAAACTTAGCAGCCTGACGCGCAGGTGCCTGACCGAGGTTGGCTTGAAGCACACAGCCCATGATTACTTCATTGACTTCTTTTGGATCGAGTTGAATACGATCCATAGCGCCTTTAATAGCTGTAGCTCCCAATTTGGTTGCTGAAACAGAGGCGAGAGCACCGCCGAAACTACCCATGGGTGTTCGCACTGCGGCAACGATAAAAACTTCTTTCATTGAGAATTTTTTTAGGGCGCAAATATACGCTCCTAACTTCGTTGAACGAATCTGTGATCAGGCTTATCCCTCCATGCCACCTTCGCTCTGCTTCATGTTTTTACGCTTGAAAAGCGCGGCATCGACCTTGCCGAACTTCCATCCGAAGTTGACACGAAACAGCTGCCAGTCGCGGCGTCGGAAAGTATCTTGAATGAATATGTCCGTTTCACTGTGAGTGAATTGTACCCGTGTGCGCAATACGTCTTGCATCGAAAAAGTAAGCGTCATGTTCTTGTTCTTTCCGAATTCCTTTTTCATGGAAAGGTCAAGTCCGTATGTTGGCTCCACATACCCTTGAACGGTATTTTCGGTTCCTCCCCACATACCGCCTCCTCCTCCGCCACGACCACCGCCACCGCCTTCCATGCCGCCGGCACGGTCGCTTGAGCCTACAGTGAGTGCTTTTCGGCTGCTGTAGTCAAACAAGGCTTGGAATGTAAACCCTTTCGGTAGTTTGAAAATGGCGTTTGCTTTCGTCCACCAGCTCGATTGGCTGTTGGTGAGGGTTGGACTGATGTTCGTACCGTCGATGGAAGAGTTGTAGAGGTTCAGGTTCATGGTGAGATCGAACCACGGGGTAAAGCTGTTGCGGCTCACAAACTCCAAACCTACAGCTGTGCTGCTCGATGCGTTATCGTAGGTGTTCACAACGATGTCGCGCTGCATAATCGGGTTGAACTCTGAAACCTGATTGCGTATGGTGAGGTTGGTAATGTAGCGCGCATAGGCTGTTGCAATGAATACGTTCTTCTTGTTGTAAGACTTCTGGTAGCTCAACTCCGCGAGGTGTGTGAACTCAGGCTGTAATTCAGGATTACCTCGGCTTACATTCAGGCTGTCGCTATAGTCCACAAACGGGATAAGCTGCATGAAAGATGGTCGGCTGATTTTACGGGAAAGTGCCAACTGTACATCTTGGGTTTCGCTTATAACACGTGTTAGGTAGAGAGAAGGGAAGAGGCTAATTGGATACTGTACTTTGAACGTGAGTGTGGTGTCACGCAATTTACCTTCGTAATTGCTGCTTTCTGCGCGAAGTCCGAGTTGGTATTTCCACTTGGCTGCATTTTTCGAAACAGTGCCATAAGCCGCATACACTTGGTCAACAAATTCATAGTTCACCAACAAGCCGGGAAGCTGCTCGAACTGTCCTGTTGTTTCATTCAGACGGAAATTGTCGTAGATGCTTTCATAGTGGCGCACCGATCCGCGCAGCCCCGCTTCCACTTTCAACTTGTCACTTATTTTGTTGCTATAGTCTGTTTGTGAGGTGTAGAGCTGCATTTTTCCGCCACCGGATTGACGTTGGGTATTTGATTGAGAATTGGAATAAACGCTCACGTAATCACCTTGAAATGAGCTCTCAATAAGGTTAATGTTCATGTCGGCCGTGAGCTCGCTTCCTTCTTTTGCAAAGAGGTGCTTATAGAGAAGGCTCGTACCGTAGTTCTGAAACGTACGATTGGTTTCTGAATTACGGTTGTAGCTGCTGCTGCCAAGGGTGATGTCGTTGAACAGTGTGTCGGTAATCGCATAAATAGTGTCGTATGGATTGAACTGCCCTTTGGTTATGCTTTGGGAAAGCGTCCACGTGTTGCGGTTATCGGCAAACCAATCTAAACCTACTTTTCCGCTTAGGAAGTACCCAAGGTTTGTTGAAACCTGATCCTGACTGAGACTCGTTGTATCGTAAGGCAAATAGGAGATACGATCGGTTGTACCTCGGCTGATGCTCTTGCGCTGGTTGTAGTTGCCATTGGCGAAGAAGTTGAACTTACCCTGACGCAGGTTGATGTCGCCGCCTATGTTATAGCGAGGACGGCTGTCGGCTCCGGCACGCAGGCTTCCGTTGTAACCCATTCCGCGGTTGTGCTTCATTACAATATTCACTATGCCACCACCGCCACCGCCTGCATCGTATTTAGCCGATGGATTGGTGATGACTTCAACTTTCTGAATAGCATCGGCAGGTATTTGATCGATCGTCAGTGTGGTTGGTCTGCCATCAATAAAAATCTGAGGGGCGCTGTTGCGCATGGTCACATTGCCATCCAGGTCAACCTGCACGGAGGGTATGTTGCGAAGCACGTCTTCGGCAGTTCCTCCTGCATTCATCGGGTTTTTCTCAACGTCGTAGATGCGCTTATCGAATTCGATTTTGAAGTCGCCATCACCGCCGTCGATAATTACTTCTTTCATGGTGCTGCTCACGGCGAGTTTGATGTTGCCCAAGTCTTTCTCGGTCATTCCCATGCCTTGGCCGGGGTTTAAGGTGAAGTTGCTGCGGTGAATGCCGTATCCCACGAAGTTTACAGCAAGTGTCATGCTTTCTCCCACCGGTACATTCTCTACGCTGAAGTCGCCATTGGCGGCCGAAATACCTCCGCCAACTAAGGTTGCCTTCGTACTGTCTTCACCCGCTGCAACGGCCTTGAACACTTGCACCACTGCGTATTCCACCGGCTTCTTGGTGTCAGCATCGACGATTTTGCCATACACCTTTCCGGGCATGGCTTGGCGCGGACCACCGCCCGGCTTGTTACCTCTCGGAGGTTGGGCCTGAGCTTGGACAATGGAACATACAAAGACGAGAATGAAAAATAGGGCGCGGGTCATAGGGGGCAAAGATGCAAATGGATTCGGTCGATTTACTCGTTAAACAATACTTAATGGTCAGAGTTCTACTTCTTCTAATACCCGAAACATCTAACTTGGCAACCAAATAAGAGCTCATGCGATTAATACTATGTGCTGCGCTGGGATTATTGAATTTGAATTTTAGCGCTCAATCGTTTTTTCGAAACTCAGAAATAAATGTTTCCCTCGTTGGAATGGGGCTTTCCGATCCATGGGCAGGCGGACTTAACTCCTGCCAGGTCTCAACGTTTGATGCCAACCTCGACGGTGTGAAGGACTTGTTTGTGTTCGATCGCAACGGGGGCAAGATTTCCGTTTTTGTGAATGAGTCGACCGTGCCGGGCACCTTCGACTACCGCTATACACAGGCCTACAATGACGCGTTTCCTGTAAATCTGCGCAACTGGGTGCTGCTGCGCGACATGAACTGCGATGGACGAGCAGACATCTGCGCCAATTCGGGTAGCGGATTCAAAATCTACCTCAATACCTCGGACTCTGAGCTGTCGTTCGACACCACCGTAAACCCCAACATCTTAGCCCTCTATGAGTGGGATGGCTCGGCACCCTTGACTTCGGGTGTGTTTTGCATTTCGCCTGATGTGCCCGCCATCGACGACTACGACAACGACGGCGATATGGATATGTGGAGTTGGAATGAATTCAGTTCGGCGCTCTATTTCTACAAGAACATGGCGGTTGAAAATGGCAACTGTGGTGTTGTTGATTTCAAATGCCGAAACCGGTGCTACGGCATGTTTGGAGAGAGCGTGGAGAGTTTTACACTCATATTGGGTTCCGATTTCGAATGCGATTTCAATGTAATTGACCCACGGGAAGATGAGGGGCCGTTGAGACATACCGGAGGCACTACTGCCATGTATGACCTCGACAACAATGGATTAAAGGATCTGATAATCGGCGATGTAAGCGCCAACTCACTCACAGCAATCATGCTCGTTGAATCGAGTTCGGGCCAAGACAGTGCTGCCGTGGTTCACTACGATTTCCCTGCAACGTTTGGCAATGGTTTTCCGGCGGAAATGATCACGTTTCTGGGAAGTTATTTTGTGGATGTAAATAACGACGACGTATTGGATCTGGTTGTGAGTCCGAATGCGGATACGGATGCTGCCGATCAACGAAGTCTCTTGCTCTTTCTCAATGAGGGCTCGAACACAACGCCTTCGTTTGTGCGCATTCAGGATAACTTTCTTCAAAGCGGCATGATCGATTTGGGCGCTGGCGCGTATCCGACGCTCGGCGATGTGAACGGTGATGGCCTTGTCGATATGATCGTTTCCAATCGGAAGCGTTTTAACCTGAATGAAACCTATGCATCGCGTTTGCATTATTTCAAGAACGTCGGAACTAGTACAAATCCGGCGTTTGATTTGGCGGATACCAACTTGCTCAATATTCCGGCACTGCAGTGGCTCAACATTGCACCTGCACTGGGCGATTTGGATGGCGACGGTGACCGCGATTTGGTGTTAGGCGATTTAGATGGAAACCTCCACCTGTTCAACAATACCTCGCAAGGCTCTTTGGTGTCTTTCGAGTTGCAAGCCGCACCCATCGCCGACAATACGGGCGACGCAATCGATGTGGGGCAGAGCGCGACACCTCAGATCTTTGATGTGGACGCCGATGGCAAAAACGATTTGCTCGTGGGTTGCTTGAACGGAAGTGTGGTGTACTATCGCAACATCGGATCGCTTACTTCGCCCATTTATGCATGGCAAACCGATTCTCTCGGTTTGGCGGTAGCAACGAGTATACTGGGCATCCAGGGCAAAAGCGTCCCTTGCATGTATCGCAATTCGGATGGTTCGACGCACTTGCTATTGGGAACTGAGACCGGTCCGATGATGCATTATGCAGGCATCGACAACAATCTGCAGGGAGTCTTTGAATTGGTGTCTG
>JBILIX010000345.1:0-2924 GCA_044368835.1 Flavobacteriales bacterium
GGAGTTATCGTGCAATTCGTGTTTTACGTCAACATACTTACTTGGCCATTTGCCGTAGTTGGGTGGGTGACCAGTTTGGTTCAAAAAGCAGAAGCCAGTCAGGCACGCATCAACGAATTCCTGCACACTACACCCGACATAGTGGATGCAACTGATGCACAAAAATTTGTAGCAGGTCCCTTGCGCATGCAAAACGTTTGCTACAACTATCCGGATAGCGGCATTGAAGCGCTGCACGACATCACATTGGAAATTCCGATTGGGAAAACCCTAGGTGTTATAGGAAGAACCGGAAGCGGGAAATCGACCTTGGCGCAATTAATTCCCCGCATGATTGATCCGAGCTCGGGTAGCATTTCAGTTGGAAACACAGACATTCGTCATCTCAAGACGACCTCTCTGAGGGAAAATATCGGGTATGTACCGCAAGAAGTCTTTTTGTTTTCCGACAGCATTCGCAACAATATAACCTTCGGAACAGAAGCCACCGACGAAGAAGTAGTGCATGCAGCGCGGATTGCGGACGTGCACAACAACATCCTTTCATTTCCTGATGGCTACAACACCCTATTGGGCGAGCGCGGCATTAACCTCAGCGGTGGTCAGAAGCAACGAATTTCCATTGCACGTGCAATTATTAAGAATCCGGAGATACTCCTTTTCGACGACTGCCTCAGTGCGGTTGATACGCAAACCGAAGACAGCATCATTCGCGAATTGAAGGATGTAATGAAAGGAAAAACAAGCATTGTAATTGCGCACAGGATTTCGACCGTAAAAGAAGCAGACATTATCATTTACCTCGACCACGGACGCATTACTGAACAAGGCACACATGCGGAGTTATTGGCACTCAATGGTTCTTATGCCTCTCTTTATAAGAAGCAATTGCTCGAAGAAGCGCAGGATAGCCCATCCTTTCCGGCAGCGAACGATTGAGGTTCGACTTTGTTATTCTTTTTTTAGCTCGACATCATGAAAAATCCCATTGCCATCCATTGGTTTCGGCGCGATTTGCGCATCGAAGACAACCACGCACTCAGCAAAGCGATTGAAAGTGGCAAGCCTGTGCTTTGCATTTTCATTTTCGATCGGTTGATTTTAGACAAGTTGGAAGACCGTTCAGACAAGCGTCTCACCTTTATTCACAGCACACTGCAAGACATCAACCAACAACTGCAAGAGCTAGGCAGCAGTTTGCGCACTTATTATGGTGGGCCGCAACAAGTATGGCAAGACATCTTGAGCGAATATGCAGTTACCGATGTGTTCTGCAACCGTGATTATGAGCCCTATGCCCAACAACGTGATCGCTCGGTTCATGAATTCCTTTCCGCCCAGGGTGTATCCATGCATGGATATAAAGACCACGTCATCTTCGAAAAACAGGAAGTCGTAAAGGATGATGGCCTGCCCTACACCGTTTTTACACCTTACAGCAAGAAGTGGAAAGCGAAACTCAACGCACACTCCTTTGATGCTTTCAATAGCAGGCCCTCAGCGCACCAATTGCTAGCAACCGATGCATCAGATATACTTTCACTCCAATCGATGGGCTTTGAAGCAACAGAATTCGTTGACTTTCCTACCTCGGAAGTATCCTTGAATACCGTGCGCAATTATCACGTCACGCGCGACATTCCGGCAATTGCAGGCACCACCCGACTGAGTCTGCACCTAAGATTTGGAACAGTGAGTATACGTCGACTTGCAGCAATAGCACACCGTGAAAATGAGAAATGGTTGAATGAACTCATCTGGCGCGACTTCTATCAAATGATTCTCTACCACTATCCCACAACTACCACACAATCTTTCAAACCTGCTTACGATCGAATACCCTGGAGAAATGCCCCTGAGGAATTCAACGCGTGGTGCGAAGGGAAAACGGGCTACCCAATCGTGGATGCAGGCATGCGGGAATTGAATGCAACCGGTTTTATGCATAACAGAGTGCGCATGATTGTGGCCAGCTTTCTCACCAAGCACCTACTTATCGATTGGCGATTGGGAGAGCGTTATTTTGCAAAGCAACTACTCGACTTTGACCTAGCAAGTAATGTGGGCGGTTGGCAGTGGGCCGCGAGCAGCGGCTGTGATGCTGCTCCCTACTTCCGTGTTTTCAATCCCGCACTTCAAACCGAAAAATTCGATAAGGAGTTACACTACATAAAGAAATGGGTTCCCGAATTGGAAACGGCGAAATACCCAAAGCCCATCGTTGATCATGCATTTGCACGCGATCGCGTGCTGAAGGTATTCAAGGCAGCCCTGCAGCGCGATTAGAATAAAGACTAGATTTGAAGTATGGAAACCCTCTTCGCAGGAACTCGAGTACTCGACCTTTCTACCGTATTGGCAGGCCCATCGGTTGCTACATTCTTTGCTGAGTTAGGAGCAACGGTAATCAAAGTGGAGAACCCTCGCACGAAAGGCGATGTTACTCGGTCGTGGAAGCTGAGTTCAGAAAACACAACATCCGACATCAGTGCTTATTTCGCCTCTGTGAACTACCGAAAATCGTATGTATGGATTGACTTTTCGGCTAACGATAGTAGACCACAACTAGAAGAGCTCATCCGAACCAGCGACATCATCATTACCAATTTCAAAGAAGGTGACGATCGGAAGTTTAAGCTCACGTCGCAGGACGTTCATGAGTTACAACCGGAAGCGATTATCGCATCTTTGAAGGGATTTCAATCACATCCGAATCGAATCGCATACGATGTAGTGCTTCAAGCCGAATGTGGTTTCATGTTCATGAACGGAACGGACCAAAGCGGCCCGTTGAAAATGCCGGTGGCGCTTATCGATGTAATCGCCGCTCATCAGCTCAAGGAAGGTATTCTTTGCGCATTATTGCGTCGATCAGAAACAGGAAAAGGAAGCACCGTTCGAGTTACGTTAGAAGAAGCTGCTCT